>JACSSI010000923.1 GCA_014879345.1 Anaerolineae bacterium
GCTCCGGCTGATGATTTGGCGGCACAAACGGCCGTTCATGCCACTGATATTTTACGGCTTACCATAGGGCTAATTGCCTTCTTCTTTTTGGCGGCGCTGGTTGGCGTCTTCCTCACCAACCGCCGCCTCACCCGCCCGATTGCCGATCTGGTTAGAGGGACAGAATCGGTGGCCGCTGGTGATTTGGATGTCACCATTCCCGTTACCACACAGGATGAATTGGGGCGGTTGGCGCAGTCGTTTAACCGCATGACGGCCGTTTTGCGCCAAACCAGTCAATCCCTACACCAGCAAAATAAAATGTTGGCAGCGGAAATTGTGGAACGCCAGCAAGCTGAAGCTGCCCTGCGCCAAACGGAAGAACAGTACCGCTCCGAGTTGGAACAGCGCGTTGCTGAACGCACCCGCGAACTGCTGACGCTGCTGGACGTGTCGCACAATCTGACGCTGATTATGCCGCTGCCAGACCTTTTGCGTTTGATACTGGAGAAACTGGGCGTGGTTGTGGAATTTGTAGCAGCTTCCATTGCCATTTTAGATGGCGATTTACTGCAACAAGTGGCGTATCGCGGCCCTGAACCGGAAGAACTCGCCTTGGCGATACGCCCATCCCGCAATGAATTGGGTGCCATTTGGACCCAGTTGGCACAGGGTGAACCAGTCGTCATTCAGGATTTGGACGAAGAAACGGCCGTTGCGGCAGCGTATCGGGGTTTGGCGGAAACGGCCGTTTCCGCAGAAATCTATCAGGCTAACAGCTACTTACGCGCTTGGCTGGCAGTGCCACTGCGCCTGCGCGGTCAGACAGTGGGCATGCTGGCTTTGCAGCACCAGCAACCCGGTCATTTTTCACACCAACGCATAGACCTGGCGTTGGCGTTTGCCACCCAGGCCACTATCGCCATCGAAAACGCCAATCTCTACGAACAGGCACAATCACTGGCCGCTTTGGAAGAGCGGCAAAAACTGGCCCGCGAACTGCATGACTCCGTGTCTCAGGCGCTTTATGGCATTGCGTTAGGCACACGCACGGCACGCACCCTGGTCTCGCGGGCGGAGGCACAGCCGCTGCAACAGGCGCTGAATGAACCACTGGACTATATTCTCTCGCTGGCAGAGGCGGGGCTGGCGGAGATGCGTGCCCTCATTTTTGAGCTGCGCCCAGAGTCTTTGGCGACAGAAGGATTGGTCGTGGCGCTGGAAAAGCAGACGACAGCTTTGCAAGCGCGTCATCATGTGCGTGTTACGACTCAGTTTATACCGGAGCCAGATGTGCCGTTGCCCGTAAAGGAGGCGTTGTACCGGGTAGCGCAGGAAGGGCTGCACAACATCGTTAAACATGCGTCTGCTACGGAGGTTGAGGTGGGGTTGGGGGTGGAAAACGGCCGTTTAACTCTCACCATTCACGACAACGGGCAGGGCTTTGATGCTTCTGGGGATTTCCCCGGCCATTTGGGCTTGAAATCGATGCGCGAACGAGTGGAACGCATTGGTGGCGTGTTTCAAGTTGAAAGTCTTGTGGGCGAGGGGACAACGATCATTGTTTCTATCACTGTGTGAATTCCTTAACCCTGGAGTGTTTGAGGTTGTGCAATAATGCTCCTTTTTTGCGTTATAAAGGAATGTCCGCTGAGAACGGAAAACCCCTACTAAAATTACTCGAAATCGGCCAAAGCCCCTAACGGGGCGGCTGGGAGGAAAAAGGAGTGTCTGCCAACGGCCGTTCACATGTGGCTGGTGGTCAAAGACATATCTGAAGCACGGAAAGTTTCCAGTGGCGGGTAGTGCGTGGTGATATTTGCCCCCAATGCGACCAACCTGTCACCGCCGCAGATTTGGTGTATCAGGTGGATTCAAAACGGCCGTGGGGAACAGACCACGGCCACTGCCGTGACTTATGGCAGCGCCATAACTGGCAGCCGACGCTGGGCTGGACGATGGCGGGTTCGCAGGTGAACGGCCGTTTCGGCCACGACGTAGGTTCGGCCGGTGACGTCAATGGCGACGGCTTGCAGGACTTGATTATCGGGGAATGGCGCTACAGCAACGGCGAGTCCTTGGAAGAGCGCGCGTTGGTGTACCAGACCAGCTTGCAGGCAATGGCGGAACAGCAGACCGTTATCACTTACCAGCGGGATGGCTTGAACCGGCTGACAGAGGCGGATTACAGCGGCGACATCACGGCCAACTATGGCTATGCTTATGACGTAGTGGGCAATCGCACCAGTTACACTGCTTCTCTCACCAGCACGGTGGTGACGACCTATACCTACAATGATGCCAA
>JACSSI010000924.1 GCA_014879345.1 Anaerolineae bacterium
CACCTCATCAACGACACCGTTTCCGGCGACTACATTGCCCGTCCCGGCTACGAAAACACGCCCATCAACAACGTCAGTTGGCATGGCGCAGATGAATACTGCAACTGGGTCGGCGCTCGCCTGCCCACCGAAGCCGAATGGGAACTCGCCGCTCGTGGCACCGATGGCCGGCTCTATCCCTGGGGCAACGACGCCCCCGACGATACCCGCGCCCTCTTCAACGCCACCTTCGACGATTTGCAATCAGTCGATGCGCTGCCCGATGGCATCAGCCCCTTTGAGGTTTACAGCATGGCTGGCAGCGTCTGGGAATGGGTTGCCGACGAATACAGCGACACCTTCTACGCCGAAAGCCCCGCCGCAAATCCCGCCAACCTCTCCACCTTCCGCGTCACCGACCGCGTTCTGCGCGGCGGCAGCTACCGCAGCGACGCCAGCGAACTGCGCGCCACCTACCGCATCCCTGGCGACCCCATCGTCTACCAAAACATCCCAGACGTAGGTTTCCGCTGCGCAAGTTCGATTGTCAGTAATCCATAACAGATAAAATCAGAGACAAGCCGTCGCCTGAGCTTGTCGAAGGCAGAGGCGTTCTGGAAGAGCGGAGCCAGTCTGATGCCTTGAAAGACCCACTACGGCTTCGACAAGCTCAGCCTCCGTTACCGATACTTAAAGTAAGTGAAACACACTCTATTCATTTGCATAGCGAAATGAGAACAACTGACCCGTATCACCTAGATAAACAAGTACAACATCATCTACTGTTCTAACAATATATGATGTATTATTTGGTACATTACCTTGAGTATTTAGTTCTCCACCATTAAGAATTAATCTTCCTTGTATCTCTCCCGTCTCCAAATCAACTGCTAAGATTTCCCCTTGCGTCGTCACAAAAAACAGTGTCGTGTCATTTATCCCAAAATCACTCGCAATTCCCTCTTTCTCCCATATCTGACGACCCGTTTCACTGTCAATCACGTGAATAGTTCCTTTTTGCCAACCAGATCGAACAATAATAAACCCATTACTAAAAACAGATCTATATAAAAGTTCATTCCGAAAATCAATGTCCCATATTAAAGTGTCGTCTTGAATATTAAGTGCACCAACTTGTCCACCAAATTGTTCAAATATTTTTTGCTCATCACTTGCAAATGAATGAGGTGTAATAAATGGAATAGAATCTTCGACCTGAAGAGTGCCGTTGTTTGCATCAAATACAGAAAACTGATTGGGAGTCGCACGAACATTCACAAAACCATTATATGCAGTTACTCCTGTAATACTTCTAGCATCAACCCCTCTTCCCCAGACTTTCTGCCCATTCTCTGCATTATACGCACGTACACTTAGTCCACCAACATAGACTTGTTTTTCATCACTTTCTATAGAGGATCCAGAATCCGCTTGACCTATCCATTTTTGTTTTCCATCATGAATGTTTACACAAATAAGTGATATTTGATGGAATAAACTATCTTCTTGGGGACCAACATAACACAACGTATTCATAGTCGCTACGAACTGATTCCTGGGCAATACCCATCCAAGATGAAGATTTTGTTTTTCCCATAGAAGATTCCAAGTACCCACAGTTTCTTCTAAGTTAAACGTGTAAGCTTCACGGCGCGTATGGTTGTCAATAGAAATGCTTAAGACAATGAGTGCAGAAACTGCAATTAACAAGATACCTATGCTAATGAATACAAAAATAGCTGGCTTTTTCATTTTTCCCCTAACAGAAATGATGGCTCCTCAAACAACTATAGAAATTATCGGTAAATGTCACGGCGGTGTATGAAAAACACGCTGGAACTCTATGATTTGCCTATCATGCTCCCGATAAAGCAGCTTTACCTGTCAAAGATTCTTCGTCTTCAACTTCAGCCATCAACCGACCCAATCGTTCATCTTCGGATATGTCTCGCAACAATAATTGCAGGGATTTCCAGGTATTGAGGTCAAGCAAAACGGCCGTTTGCTGACCTTCACTATCCACAACATATTACACTGCACTCATTATTTCCTCAATGCTCATTACTCGCCTCATCAACAATCAGCCGAAATTCATCGGTTCTGATTTACCAGCATTCTTTTGTTGCCGTGCAAGTTGAGCGGCAGCAATAAGCGATGATTCAGTCTGGGCAAAGTTCATATCCCATTGTGCTTCATCTTCCAAATCAGTTAGATATTCACGCAAATGATCGACAATTTGCGTTTGTGTAGACTCGGGCAAATTCTCCATCATGGTTACAACAGTTGCAATGGCAGTTGTTGACAT
>JACSSI010000925.1 GCA_014879345.1 Anaerolineae bacterium
TCGGTGAAACAGAAAACCCTGATAGTGATGTCAGGAATCTCCGTCGTTTACGACGGGGAGGATGTCAAGGATGCCGCAGCATTCCAGCCGCCCTACATCACAATTTCGCCACATCATCGGCCTGTGCCCCCACGAGCGCGGGAGCCTGTTCGCGGAAAAACTGAATCATTCGCTGCATTTTTGGCGAGCCGATGGGGTAGCGATTCGACGCCAGCAGTAGCCGCTTACCAGCTTCGGTCGTAAACAGCATGCGAGAGAGCGCCCCCGAACTAAGGGCTGCTGCGCTCGTGCCAGGGGCCAGCGCTTCGCCCATCAGCACCGGCAGCACCAGGCGGTTACCGGTGGGAGGATTCTCGGCGACTTGTCCCGCTCGTTGAACGTGCTGCATCAGCTTCACGAATCCGTCCAGCTCCTTCTTGTCCGTGCCTTTCATAAACACGCCGAGCGATCCTTGCACCTTGTCCAACTCGCCCGCGAAGCGCGCCGGGCTGAATGCGACTCCATTGGCCCCGCTGGTTGTTGCTCGCTCCATCGCTTGATTCAAGATCCCAGACTTCACTGCGTCACGGCCTTTCCGGTCGAGTGCGTTATAAAGCCGCTGGGATCGGTCTTGCGTGCCGGACTTCACGAACTGTCGGAATATCTCATCAGGATTGCGATTGCGCATCGCTTTCACGATGTCGCTCTCGCGCTGGGGGATCACCTGTTCTCGGAAAAACCGGTCAGCCGATTTCCATCGCGCCGACACCTCGCCACCCGCGTTGCTGGCAAACTGATTCATGTCTTTTTCGAGCGCGCCTCTTAGCTGCTGAAGTGGCCGCGCTGCCTTCAGGTCCATACTGCTTTCGAGCTGACGAATAGAGTCGCCGATGTTTGAGCGGAATTGCCGGACTTTCGAGAAATTCGGCCCATCGGGAGCGTTGGCGATCTTCTCCAGCCGGGCGATCAGGGCATTATTTGGGTCAATGTCCTGCTTAGCGTCGTCCAAGAGCTGTTTTGCAGTGCTGCGCAAATTGGCAAGCGGTACCGCCCCTTGTGGATCAGCCGCCTTGGCAACGCGGTCATAACGCCGTGCCGCCATCTTTTGCAAGGTCTCGGTCTTGCGGGCCAAAGAGCCTTGAATGGCGCGGCCTACATCATCGACCTCTGGCGCCAGCCGCCCCACGAGATCGCTAGCGGCTCGTCCCGCCGCTTCGGCTTGTTGCATCCTAGGCTTGCCCATCCCCACAAAAGGGATGTCTTCCGACAGGGTGGCCACTTTCGACATCAGTGGCGAGCGGGCCATGTCGGGGGCGAACACCGGCACATCGAATTGTCTGCCCAGCGTTGCGACTTCCTCGGCAGCGGGCGCAAGCCTACCTTGCACCGCATTCGCCAGTTTCGCTCCGCCTTGGGCTGCTGTCCTGATGACTCCGCCAGCCAGCCCCCCCATAGCCGCCCCTGTAAGAGCATTGCTTATTCTGGATTCTCCATCGTCCACATATTGCAGTCCGCCAGCCAGTCCGCCCACGCGAGCACCCGCTGCAACAGTTTTCGCCAAACTTGCCCCACGGGCTAGCGCTCCCCCTGGTACCGCAAAAAAGGGGATCGTTTCTCCCGCAAACGCACCAACCGTGCCTGCTGTCGTCTTCCCTACGCCTGCATCGAAGATCTGGCGCTCGTCCTCCTCTTGCGCTTGCAGCGCGTCCAGGCTCGCTTGAGCGCCGTTGATCCCCAGCGCAGACCCGGCTTGCAGCCCCAATTGCTCGATACCACGCCACGCTTTCATCATCCCGCGACCGGTTCCGACTAGAAGCCGCTCTCCGGTTCCCATCTCGTCCGTGACTTGTTGAGCGGCCTGTTCGATGCTACTGACAGGCGCTGGACCTGCCTGGGCCGCAGGCTGGCGTAGCATGGATGCCCAATCTATTCCCTGGGGCTGCGTGGTGACTTGCTCTCTTCCTGCACGAAGCATGGATGCCCAATCAGTAGGCATGATTTTTCTCCTTTCAATCGTATGGCTATCTCATTAGCCGCATTGATTTATCCGGGTGTGAGCCGCTCATGTCCTGGAGTGAATTCCAAGACCACAAGTAGTTATTCCAAAAAATCATAATTAATGCCACTTAATAGATAGATTTTGACTATCGATATTTCACGATGGGGGGTTAGCGTCACGGGACAAACTCCGGCAGCTCATCATCGAATGGTACCCCCGCGTCTGTAGGTGCCTGCTTCGCTTTGCGTGGTGCCTTGGGCCTGGGCCTGCCCTTGAGCGTGGCCAGCTCATCGACCAAAA
>JACSSI010000926.1 GCA_014879345.1 Anaerolineae bacterium
CAAAAATTCGTGTTAATGCTTCGGCGTTGCTCAGCACAGGTTCGTGACAATTCGATGCTATTTACGAAGGAGACTTTTGTAGTCTCATACACACATACACCTTGACAATTGCTTTTGAAAATGCTTTAATTGTTACAACTGGTAATTACCAGTTGTAACAATCGACGAGGACTTCGTTAAAGGCAGCTATCATGGTGCAACCATCTATCACAGACGAGACAATCACAACCCTGGCAAACTGCCTGGGGCGTGTCCGCCAAAATATAGCTCTGTTCAACGGCCGTTTTCCCAACAGCGGCAATGGCACAACCTACACCCTTAACGACAACGTAAATTGGCTGGCTGCTTTCTGGCCGGGGCTGCTTTGGTTGAGTGATGCTGTTTCTAACGATCCGATTTTCCGCGAAACGGCCGTTTCCCTCCTCCCCACTTTTTACACCCGCCTGGATACCCAAACCCACATCACCCACGACCTCGGTTTTCTTTACAGCCTCAGCGCCCGCGCCCAATGGCAGCAAACCGGCGACGATGCCGCCGCCCAACTGGCGCTCGTTGCCGCCGCCCAATTATGGAAACGCTATCGCCGCCCCGGACACTATATTCAGGCGTGGGGGCCGGTCGGTGATGCTGAAAAAGGGGGACTAATCATCGCCGATACCATGATGAACCTGCCGCTGCTCTTTTGGGCCAGCGAACAAACAGGCGATGACCGTTATCATGAAGCAGCTTACCATCATGCTCAAAACAGCCGCCAATTCCTGATTCGGGAAGATGGCAGCAGTTTCCACACCTACTTTTTCAACCAGGAAACGGGCGAACCGCTTAAGGGCAGCACCCATCAGGGTTTCGCTGAAGATTCCTGCTGGGCAAGAGGCCACGCCTGGCTCATTTATGGCTTTGCTTTAGCGGCACAGTGGTGTGATGATCCTCAGTTTTTAGAAGCGGCAAAACAAACGGCCGTTTTCTTCCTCAATAACTTACCCGCAGACAATATCCCGCTCTGGGATTTCCGCTTGTCCCATGACGAACTTGCATACCGCGATAGTTCAGCCGCCGCCATTGCCGCTTGCGGTCTGCTGCGCATCGCCGCCATAACAGGAGACGAAACCTTCCGCGCCCAGGGCAACCTGCTTATTGACGCCCTTATCCACGAATGCCTGGAAACGAACCCCGCCGGACAAGGTTTGCTCAAACATGGCGCCCTACACATCCCCAAAGGCTGGGCGCCCGATGACTATCTCATTTTTGGCGACTATTTCTTTTTAGAAGCATTGCTAACACGCAAAAACAAGAACCCCGATTTTTGGGGGCCGACGAAAAAAGAGTAAAGAGTAAAGATTTGTGTTGCGCGTTCAATCTTCAATCTTTAATCTTCAATTTTTAGGAGAATCCGATGGACTATTTTGCAAAACTGACACAAGCACCAGGAAGAAATGAGCTTCCTTACAATCCGTGCAATCTGCTTGACTTTGAACTGCTCGTGCTGGCGGCAGGCGATACTGCTTCTGGCAAAACTGGCGACCGTGAAGTCATCGCCGTTATTTTGGGCGGCAAGGCGACCATTCAGGTGGGTGATGAAACCTTTGCCGAGATTGGCGAACGTGCCACCGTATTTGAAGGCAAACCCTACTCGGTTTATATGCCGATGGGACACGATTATGTGGTAACGGCCGTTACCGACACCCAAATCGCCCTCGCCAGCGCCCCCAGCGACCTGCAAACAGACCCTTACCTGATCACGCCTGACCAGGTGATCACCGGCGTATGGGGCGCAGACAACCACACCCGCCATTTCCACCAGATTTTAGTCGAAAGCGTACAGCCCCAGTTTCCCGCCAAACGGCTTATCGTTGGCGAAACCTTCACCCCCAGCGGCAACTGGTCAACCTACCCCGCACACAAACATGAAGTAGACAACCTGCCGCAAGAAGCGTTCCACGAAGAAATGTACTACTTCCGCGTCACCCCCGATAACGGCTTTGGCATCACCCGCTTCTATCACAACGAGGACGACGCCACGAACTACACCGTCAAAGACAACTCCATTCTGATGATTCCCGACGGCTACCACACCTACGTCGGCGCCCCCGGCTTCAAATCCTACTACCTCTGGTTCCTGGCTGGTGAACACCGCACCCAGGCCGTTGTGGCAGACGCCGTGCAGGTGGCAGGGCTTGAGGGGATGAAGCGGTGAGCAGTGGGCAGTGAACAGTGGACAGTGGACAGTGGACAGTGGACAGTGGACAGTGGACAGTGGACAGTGGACAGTGGACAGTG
>JACSSI010000927.1 GCA_014879345.1 Anaerolineae bacterium
CTCCTGGGCGTATGCCACATTTTGCCAGCAGATGTGCCTCTCTTTTTCATTTTAGGTGTACCTTCGCTGATTGTGGGACTGGTGGCCGCAGCGATGTCGCTGCGCAATTCGCCCAAAAAGCAAATCGCCACGGGCATCATTACTTATACCATTATGCGCACTGTTTTGAACGGGTTGCGTTCTATCGAGCCAGTTATCATGGGCTTTGTGCTGGTGGTATGGGTTGGCTTAGGGCCGTTTGCGGGGGTGATGGCGCTGATCCTCCATTCCATTGCCGACCTGGGCAAATTGTTCTCTGAACAGGTCGAAAACATTGCTGAAGGGCCAGTGGAAGCGATTACGGCCACGGGCGCCAATCGCTTCCAGACTATTGTTTTTGCCGTGATTCCGCAGATTGTGCCGCATTACATCGCATTTGCGTTTTATCGGTGGGACATTAATGTGCGTATGTCTACGATTATCGGCTTTGTGGGCGGCGGCGGTATCGGCTTTGTGCTGTTCCGCAATACCAACCTGACGCAGTACCGTCAGGCGGCGGTGATGGTGATTGCCATTGCGATTGTGGTGGTGGTGTTGGATTATTTTAGTTCGAAATTGCGGAGAAGGATTACGTGAAAGTAGCGAGTTGCGAGTTGCAAGTGACGAGTTTAGTCGCCACTTGCAACTCGCAACTTTTTAGAGATTTCTTATGAATGACAGTTCACCGGTTCCCAAGCCGAAAGCGTCCAAGTTCACCTGGAAGAATATTTTGTTAGTGGTTGTATTGGTGTTGGTTTTTGCCTTTGCGGTGGAAAAGACACAAATCAACCTGGTAAAACCGCTTGACCCTGGGCGGCAAGAGAGCGTGATTCGGGTTTTGCGTTTGTTGGCGGATCCCGATTTGGTGGAAGTGGTAGATGGTCACATTGTGGGGCCGAGTGAGTCCTTGTCTATTACGGTTGACCACATTATTGAGACGATTTTGATGGCGCTGATGGCCTCCACGATTGGCACGCTGCTGGCGATTCCGATTTCGTTTGTGGCGGCGCGAAATTTGATGGCGCCGGTGACAGCCCCGCTGGCGGCGATTATGGCAGCGGTGATCATGTTTCCCGTTGGCGGTGCTGTAGGTTGGCAAGTTGGCAGTGGGTTGATGCAGGTAACGCGCATGGTGCTGGGGCAGCCGATTGTTGGCTTGATAACGGCCGTTATCCTGGCCGTCATCGCGTATAGTCTTATCAAATTTGGCCCCCCTGTCGTCGCCACAGAAACACCCACTACAGGACAGAAGATCATAAGCCTTGTGCGAATATTGCTGGCAATTACGGCCGGCTATTTGAGCCTGGGCATTCTGGCGCAGTTGGGTAATGCGTTTGGTGATTGGCTTTACGCAAATTTAGGCTTTTTTAGTTTTCTCGGCGCTTTTTTCACAGTTACGGCTGATACGCTGCGTCTCGGGTTGCCCTCCATAGCGGCATTTTTAGTGGCGCTGATCGCCATGTCTTACGGGAGCCGCTACGGGCAAGAGGCGGTATTGAGTTTGAAGGGTACACCTGCCCGACTTTTGACGGCGGTGCTAACGGGCTTGGGAACGGCCGTTAGCGTGTATACCATCGGCTCTTTTCTCAATTGGCTTTATCTGTTCGACAAACCTCAAAATTGGACAATAAATCCAGCGATGATTGCGGGTGGTGTTGGTCTGGTATTGGGTTTGGTAGTGGCGCCAAAACGGCCGTTTGGCATCGGCTTGTTAATCTACAATGTGTCACGCGGTATTCTCAACATTCTGCGCTCCATCGAACCGCTAATCATGGGCATCGTCTTTGTGGTGTGGGTCAGTTTAGGCCCCTTTGCGGGGGTGATGGCGCTGACGCTGCACTCCATCGCCGCCCTGGGCAAGTTATTCTCTGAGCAAGTGGAAGGCATTGATGAAGGGCCAGTAGAAGCGATTACTGCCACCGGCGCCAACAAACTGCAAATCATCACCTTTGGCGTCATTCCGCAAATCGTGCCTCCGTTTATCGCCTTTACGCTTTACCGCTGGGACATCAATGTGCGTATGTCTACCATTATCGGCTTTGTAGGTGGCGGTGGTATCGGCTTTGTCCTCAGTCAAAATATCCAACAGCTTCGTTATCGGCAGGCCAGTGTGATGATGCTGTCGATTGCTATCGTGGTAGCTTCTTTGGATTATGTGAGTTCTAAAATTCGAGCGAAAATTATTTAGTGACTCATGTTACGCGCTGAGATAGCACGCAGTTTAACATAACGATAAAATTGAGGTCGTGGAGAAACC
>JACSSI010000053.1 GCA_014879345.1 Anaerolineae bacterium
CTCCACGACCTCAATTTTATCGTTATGTTAAACTGCGTGCTATCTCAGCGCGTAACATGAGTTAATAAAATAAATAGTGCGTAGTGCGTAGTGCGTATTTCCTTAATCTCTACGCACTACGCACTACGCACTACGCAATCATCAAGGCAAACAATTCTCATGAAATTTCTAAAAAAATATTGGTGGCTTTTACTCTTACTTATCCTGGCGCTGGGTATCGGCGGCTTCTATGTTTGGGCATCAGACGCTTCAGGCCCTATGCCGGAAGCCCTGGCAGCGCTGGAATCAGACGAACTCGTTACCGTAGAAACAGAACCCTGGCTCATCTTCACGCCAACAGGTGTAACGCCGACAACTGGCTTCATCTTTTACCCCGGCGGCAAAGTCGATTACCGTTCCTACGCGCCCCAAGCCAGAGATATTGCCGAAGCCGGCTATCTCGTTGTCATCCCGGAAATGCCGCTCAATCTGGCCGTTTTTGACGCCAACGCCGCCGATGACATCATCGCCGCTTACCCGGATATTGAAAACTGGGCGATTGGCGGTCATTCTCTCGGCGGCTCAATGGCGGCCAAATACGTCTATGACAATCCAGATGCTGTGGATGGCCTTGTATTGTGGGCTTCTTATCCAGCCAGCAATAACAGTTTAGCCCAAAGCACCTTGCCCACAACGTCTATCTGGGGAACGGAAGATGGCGGTGTTGATGGGATTGTTGCTTCGCCGCCTCTTATGCCCGCTAATACTATCTGGGTAGAAATCGAGGGCGGCAATCATGCCCAATTTGGCTGGTATGGCCCCCAAGCGGGTGATAATCCCGCCACCATCAGCCGCGAGGAGCAGCAAGCGCAAACGGTGGCGGCAACGGTCGAGTTGTTGGCGCAGTTGGACAGCCAGTGAACTGTGGACAGTCTGAAACCCGCTATTTGCTACCCTCTAAACCAAGTTCAAAAATTGCTCCCACCAATTATTTGACTCTGAATTCGATGAGTGCTATACTTTTTTTGGCTCCCCCCCCCAGAGGTGGTAAAAGTAACGCCCGTTACTTTTCCACCTCATTTTTTTTATATCGTGGAGCTAATCGGTCAATTTTCACCACACTGTTTTAGCCCTAGAATTTGTCATGAGTCATTCCCCTTCTCCAAAACTTGTCAATTCTGTAAGTATTATCCAAAAGGCTGGCTTAATCCATCGGGTGCAGCAGCCGGAAGGTGATGGGCCGTTTAAAACGGCCGTTATGCTGCATGGTCGCGCTGGCACGGAAGATGTGATGTGGGTGTTTGCCAAGACGCTGCCTTCTGATTGGCTGTTGGTGGCGCCGCGTGGTGTTCGGTTAGACCCGGATGGCGGTTTCGATTGGCGACCACGAGGTGTGGCTGAATGGCCGCCCTTGGCTGCGTTTGATGAGGCGGTAACGGCCGTTACCCGCTTCATCCACGCGCTACCCAATCTCTACAATGCCGACCCGGAGCAAATCTACCTGATGGGCTTTAGCCAGGGTGCGGCAACGGCTTATGCTACGGCGATGCAGCAGCCCGGCCTGGTGCAAGGGATTGCAGGACTGGTGGGGTTTGTGCCGGGGGAGTGTGGGGATTTGGTGGAAACGGCCGGTTTGCAGAATCTGCCCATCTTTATGGCGGTGGGCACACAGGATGAAACGGTTCCATATGAACAATCGCACCTGTGTGCCGACACATTACGCCGGGCGGGCGCTGACCTCACCTATGGCGAATATGATACGGGCCATAAACTGAATGCTCAAGGGGTACGCGATTTAAAAGCGTGGTGGGCAGAAAGAGAAGGGAGTTTAGGGAACAGTGTTCAGTGAACAGTGTTCAGTGTTCAGTGTTCAGTGATCGGTGTTCATCCTTCATAATTCATCCTTTATTTCCAGTCTTGTTTTACTTTTTCACGGCCGTTTATGTATTTATCGGCGGCAACGGCGGCGATTACGCCATCGGCGGCGGCGATAACTGCTTGTTTGATGTGTGAACATAGTAAGTCACCGATAGCAAATATGCCGGGAACGGCCGTTTGCATTTCCGCATCAACCATCAGGCAGCCATCCGGTTTCGTTTCCAACTGCGCCATCAGGTAATCGGTGATGGGTTTACCGCCTTGCAGGTAGACAAACGCTCCGGAAACTGGCAATTCTTCTTCTGCACCGCCACGCGGTTTCACGCGGACAGCTTGCACAGTGCCATTGCCTGAAATTTCTTTAAGCGCCGTCCCCATGCGAATATCAATTTTTGGATTGGCTGACACCTCAGCCATGAGCACGTCACGCGCTTTCATGTCTGGCGTGGGGACAATTAGATGAATTTTTTCGGTAAACTTGGTCAAAAAGAGGGTTTCTTCTAACGCTTCGTCATTGTTACCGATGACAGCCACCGTTTTGTTGCGGAAAAATGCGCCGTCGCAGGTGGCGCAGTAACTCACGCCGCGCCCGAGTAGCTCTTCTTCCCCTTTTACCGAACTGGTGCGCCCCATAGAACCAGTCGCCAAAATGATGGCTTTGGCGTAAAACGCACCTGTGCCAGCCATCACCATCTTTGGCTCTGCTTTCATGTCGATGCCCACCACCTTATCGGTCAGGAATTCGGCACCGAAAGACTCAGCCTGCCCGCGCATGATTTCGACAAGTTCGGCTCCCGTTACCGGGCCAGGTACACCGGGATAGTTGCTGATTTTGCCGGTGATGCCCAAGGCACCGGCCGTCAACCCTTTGTCGATGACAAGGGTGCGCAAGTCGGCACGTGCTGTGTAGATGGCCGCTGAGGCGCCGCCTGGGCCACCGCCAATGATGATGACATCATAATGGTTAGCAGAACTGCCCACAGTGGACAGTCCTATGTTGAGGTTTAAATCGAGAGACATGGTTTATTCCGTAGTGCGTCGTAAGTGTTCTGATGGTGATTTAGGCCACTGCTTCTTGCAATTTACCCAGGAGCATCGGCTCTGGAGCAGCGCCTTCCATGTGGAAATCATCATTGATGACGGTGCGCGGCACGCCCTGGACCTGATAGCGGTTGGATAAATGTGGGAACTCAATGGCTTCAACCATATCGGCCGTAATCATATCGCTTTCCATCGCTAATTGATGAGCCATGATGACAGCTTGCGGGCAATAGGGACAAGTTGGTGTGACAAAAACTTGTAGATGGACAGGCTGCTCCAGGTTTGCTGCCCATTCTTTTGTTTCTGGAGATAAACCGGATTCACCGCGAGAAACCATCATAATGTTCTCAATGAGTGAGCTAAATTCGTATCCAGAAGGAATGCCATACAAACGAATGCCATAATCTTTAGGCTGTTTGCCACCCCGTACAATTGCAATGGCTGGGATTTTGTCGATGTTGTATTGTTCAGCAATTTCCTGGTCACGCACAAAGTCATATACTTCTACTGATATATTTTCAGATAAGGAAGCAACTTCCTCACTAATCATTCGGGTTTCGGTGCAATATTGACATTCCATTTCTTGCGTAAACATGACGAGTTTTACTGGGGTATCTAAGGCTGAAAATTGTTCTCGCAGATGTTGTTGGTCAGTTTCTTTTAAGAGGGACATGGTTTTTTCTCCATTTTCTTTTTAGGATTTGAAAGATGCATTTTAAGTGCATCTGGTTGAATGTATGTTTTGACAATGAGGAGTATATTTTTCAACTATGAATAACCAGTAAGAGCCATGTAAGGGTTGTGTAAAGAATTTCACAAAGTGCCAAAAATATGATAAAAGTGAGTGAGATTTACAATTTGCGCTTTGCAAATTACCATTTAGATTTTTGACTAAGGAGTTAGTGATAATGAAACGAAATGTTTTGTTTATTTTTGCAATTGTATTGGTGTTAGCCTTGGCAGCATGTGGTGGAGGTGGCGCTGTTGATGGGGAAACGGCCGTTTCTGAATCCACAGAACTCGCCAGCGGGGAACTCAACTTACCCGATACCGTCGATGTCAATACAGTAGCCGAAATTATGAACCGAGACGATGTGGTATTGATTGACGTGCGCGAACAATCTGAATATGATGAAGCTCATATCCCCGGTGTCACACTTATCCCATTGGGAACCGTGCCTCAGAATCTTGACAATATCCCCAAAGACAAGACTGTCATCATGACCTGCCGCAGTGGCAATCGCAGTGGACAAGCCACTGATTTTTTGCGCCAAAATGGATTTGATAATGTCCATAACATGGAAGGCGGCATCAATGCCTGGAAGGCCGCAGGTTTGGAAGTAGAATAGACTAACATGCAGGGGCAGCGTTTAACTGCACTGCTGTTAACTTAGGGGCTCACGGATGATAACCTTGCATTTCACGCAGCCTTAAAGGATGACTTATCCGCTGCTGGCGGGCAAGCTGCCCGCGCTCCCAGGGCGTTGGTGCAGAAAGAGGGCATTGTCGAGTGGGCCGGGAATGCTGCCTATTGTCACCAGGAAACGGCCGTTTGGTGAAAAATAATATTGATTGACGGTATAGTCGCTGTGCCAGCGGCCAAGCGGCGCACCTTCAGGGAATGTTTGCCATACCACCGTCTTTTCATCCTGGGTAAAAGCGATTTCGCTTTGATCGTCATTCCAGAACAGAGTATTCATCGCCGGCGCAACGAGCTGCCACTCGCCGCCCACATCTTCCAGGCGACGCGCCCACAGGTTATAGTGATCGGTGCGCTGCCGACCGGGGAAAAGTTGATCTACGCCCACTTCTTCGTATGAAGGAATCCATCCTTCTATATCTGAAATGTTCCAAGGTCTCCAACCTACGGGCAGCCTTTCCACCAAGCCGCGCTCGGCGTGGTAAAGCTGTATAGCCGGAAAGTCATCACTATAGTTGCCGCGAACAGTCAAAAATAGATGAAACTGATCCCGAGCTTCTGCTGGCAGCGCCCAAGCGTGGTAAAGCCTCACATCGCCGGGATCAGAGAGCAGCGGCGCTGCCTTGAAAATATCCAGCGCCACGTCCAGCACACCCAATTCTGCGTCGATGAGCAACGGCCGTTCCAGCGTTTCGTTGATAAGATATTGTGAAGGGCTAACCCATCCTGGCTCACAGCAGTAGCCATAGGACTGCCACTCAACCGTGTGCAGCGGCTGATCATTGGCCGTCTCAAACAGGATGGTACGCATTGGGATCGGGTTGGCGTTTTCGTCGAGGATATCTGTTTGGATGCGGTAACGGCCGTTGGCAGACAGGGCGGCGTCTGGCGTAGCGGTAGGTGGCGCGACCTCATCCGCCACAAAAGAATCAGGCTGGCAGGGCAGACCGCGCCAGCTCTCGCCCGCCACAGAAACAACCGCCTGATTGTCGGCCGTCCAGGCCATAGTTTGGCCTTGCACCTCGCTGTCAAACTGGGGCATGGGGCATGGCTCTCCTGTTTCGGCATTGATAAAGGCGAGTGTGCCCGGCGGCGGTTGCATAGGATCCACCTGTTGAGCCACATCCTCAGCTGTAGATTGCCAAAAAGCAAACCAACTGCCGTCGGGCGACCAACTGGCAAAGCGGATGTAGGCGGCTTGCGCCACCGGCGTGATCGCCACGCCCATATCGGCGGCGGCGCTGACGCTCATCGGCACAAACAGCCCTTCGGCGAAGCGCTCGATGGCTTGCTCATCGGCGGCGGTGAGGGCGGCGCTGCCCTGTCCGGCAAAGGTGAAGGTATCTGTCGCTACGCTGCCTAACCGATCGTAGAAGTTAAAAAGCTGGCCTTGTTTTTCTGGCGTGAGCCGCACCTGCATCAGTTCTACCGCCGTTTCCGTATCACAGGAAAAGGCGGTGACTGTGCCGGTGAGGGTGACGTGTAACCGTTGGCACTGCTCGTTTTGCTGGCGCTGCCAGGTCAGGACGGGTGTTGTGGTATCCACTGTTTGTCCGCTCTCCGTTTCCTGCACCAGCCGCGCCACCCACCAGGCGATTAAACGGGCTTGTGGCGGCGAAGCGGTGAGACCATCAGCGGCGTAAAACTCGATGTGGCCCTCTGCGGTGTCGGCCACAAAGCTGGTGTAGTCGGACGAAAGTTGCAGCAGTTCCGCCTGCCAGTCAGCAGAGAGCGGATAAAAAACACCCTCATCATTGTTACAGGCCGTTATTTCCAGCCATTCCCGATATAGCCGCGCCCGGCGGCAGACGCCAGATTCATCCGTTTGCTCCCAGGCGATGAGCGGCTGACCTATGCCCTCGTCTAACGTGGATTCATAGGGCGGGGCGGCGAGGGGGGTGGCTAAGGGAGCGGGGGCGGACAGAGTGTCCGCGCTCCCAGGGTTGTGGGGTGTGGGCGTTTCCAGGGTTTCTGCCAATGGTGCAAAGCGCAGAACCGCGCCGGGGTCTGTGTAGAGGATGAGTTTTCCATCTGCCAAGTGATAATTGCTTGTTTCGCTGAGGGCGGTGGTGAAGTTGCCTTCCTGGATGAGAACCGCTTCGGCTTGATTGCAGTTTGACTCGACCATGCTCAACATGGGAAAGTGAATGTCGTCGCCGGTGGCGGTGTAACGGCCGTTGTAATGGCGACATCCCGCAAAACCGCTCATGGTCTCAGCGTCGTCAAAAACGAGGGTGATTTCGGTGTCTGGCAGCAGGTCTCGGCCGTCCCAGACGGTTAACTGCCAGGCTGTGCCTACCAGATCGGCGGGATCCATATCAAACTGCGCTTTTCGCTCAAAGATGAGGATCGTGTCTCCGGCGGCATTGCTGATTTCCAGCCGATCATCCTGGAGATGGTAACTGGCGGCTGTCCACAGGGCTTCCTGGAAAGCGGATTCTTGCGCCAAAATGCCGTCTATCTCGGGACAGTCTCGGGCGGTGCTGGCGATTTCGGGAATGGTCAGGCTGCCTTCTGCGCCGGTGGTGTAAGCGCCGCCATACCAGTTGCAGCCGGAGAAACCAGAGGCTTCCCCTACGTTAAAGGTAAGGGTGAGGCGGGTATTTGGCAGGGGAGAACGGCCGTTTAGCGAGACCAATACCCATTCCGTGCCAACCAGTTCAGCAGCAGGGATGGTGGCAGTGGCGGTAGGGCTTAAAAATGGAGTGCAGGCTGCCAGTAGCCCCAGCCAAATCAGAACGCTTATCAAGCAGAAGGTGTTTTTGTGGTTCATTAAGATTCTCCCTCATCCAAGAAGTTTAACCTTTTTAAAGGTTGAACTTCTCTATTCATCGCGGCTGTGCCAGCAGGGTTGTGCCTTCGGCCAGAGTAGCAGCCGCGTTGGGCGGCAATTGGGGCAGCAGCTCAAATTGGGCATAGGTAATGTTGCCGGTAGACTGCCATTCGCCGGTGGACAGCAGCGCTTCACTCGACTGCTGCTGCAAAAGACCCGTCTCACTATCAAACAGATATTGATAGCGAACGGCCGTTACTGGTGCGGGCAAACCGATCATATCAGTGGGTGTCCCTTGGGCTTCCTCGATGACGACATGGTAAAGGTTATCTGCTTCCCAGGCGGTCACAGTGCGATTGCGTCTTTCTTGCAGCATGGTTATCAGCCAAGATGTGCCGCCAAGCGCATTGACATTGACGGGAAGGTAATCATATGGCTGCACCCGTCCTTCTAGCGTCTCGACGGGCAGCACAAAGGCTGTCCAGCCATCAGCGATTATCTGCCGCAGCCAGATGCCGCCATTCTCGTCTGAGGCGTGGATGACTTGGCGATTGACGTTGCCATCTGTTATTTCTCGCCAGGATTCCCACACCCAGGTATCGGCCACCCATAAAAAGTTGATGGCCTCCTGGCTGCCGCGCAGGGCGGTGGGAAAGTATTCTGTGTGACGGCTATACACCCAGCCTTCGTAGCCATCTACCATCTGCTCGTATTGGGCTTGCAGGGTTTGCAAGTGGGTGATAATGGCTTCAGTTTCGTTGGTTTGGGTGATGGCTGAGGGGGAAACGGCCACTTCGACCATGCTCAGTGCAGGCACTTCGACCATGCTCAGTACAGGCGTTGTGGGTGTAGGTTCCGGCGTCACGATTTCCACTGGCACTTCAATGACAACAGGCGTTTCAGTGGCCGAAGCCCCCAGCGGTATTTGTGTGATCTCTACCGACCTTATCTCAACATCACAGGCAGACAGGAAAACGGCCGTTGTCATCAGTATCAAAATGAACATCTTATTCGTTTGCATAACCTGTTTCATAAAATACGCTCCAAATTCTTCCAAAAAGTGGCTAACGTTCACCCGATATGCGCCGCCTCAAATTTTAAATTTCATCAATGGGCGGTTTTTTTTACCGGCTGAATTGTAGATGGGAACGGCCGTTCCCTGCATGACGATTAGACAATGACTTAAAACCACGTTTGGCAAGGTGAGGGAAAATCAGAACGGCCGCGCCTTTTCCCGCGCCCAAAGCGGCTTGTTTTGCCAACAGGCGTTACAATTTAGAGGCAGCAAGTAACCTGCTTGACTGGCTGCTAAAGGGAAAAGGATGACCAATTTTCATGTGCTAAAGCGCACCAAGCTTTCTCCACCACGAATACCCCGGTATGCGCTGGAGCGACCGCGTATATTGACGCAGTTGTCGGCGGTGCGTGATTTTCGGCTGGCGCTGGTGCAGGCGGGAACCGGGTATGGCAAGAGTACGGCGCTGGCAGCGTTTGCCAACCAGACCAGGCATGTTGCCTGGTACCATCTCTTGCCTGAGGATGCTGATCCCCAGTTGTTTTTGCGCCATCTAATTTTTAGTCTGCAAACGGCCGTTCCCCATATTTCCGAGATTCCGCTGGCCTTGTTGGAGCAGTGGGAAGCGTCGCCCGGCAACGAAGCGTGGCCCGACATCACCCAATCGCTGCTCAATGAATTGATGGCCCAGCCCGATGACGACCTGTTTCTCATTTTAGATGACGCCCATGTGCTGCAAGAAACGGCCGTTTCCCTGCGTATTCTCAATTATCTCATCAGCCAATCGCCCAACCATCTGCATATCATCCTCTCCACACGCTACCCGCTGTCTTTGCCGGATTTGCCCCGCTGGCGGGTGCGCGGCGAGATGTACACCATCAGCCAGGAAGATTTGAAATTTACACCAGACGAAACGGCCGTTTTCTTTCAGGAGCAGGGGGGGACGCCGCTTAATGCCGGGCAGGTAGCGCTGATTACCAGACGGGTAGAAGGCTGGCCCATTGCCCTGCCCCTGGTGAGGCAGCGGCTGCAAAAAGGCAGCAGCCTGGAAGAAGCGCTGGGGCAGTTGTCTGGTTCGGCTGGCGACTTCTTTGTCTACCTGGCGCAAGAAGTGCTGGCCCAGCAGCCACCCGACATCCAGCAATTTTTGACAGAAACGGCCGTTCTCCGCCAGATGACAGCCGCCTTGTGTGACGCTCTGCGCGGCCAGAAAGACAGCGCCCACATTCTCACCTATCTGCATGATCATGGGCTGTTTATCGTCGATTTAGGCGAAGGCCATGCCCGTTACCATCACCTATTCCGTGACCTGTTGTTAAATCAACTCGACCCGGCCACAGCCCGCAGGCTGCATCTGCAAGCAGCCCGCCTGCTGGCAGATGCGGGAGACCGGGAAAGCGCCATCTACCATTACCTGGAAGCAGAGGCATATGAAGAAACGGCCGTGCTGCTCCAGCAGATCGGACGGGGTATCATCCAGGCCGGGCAGTTGGATACCCTCTCCGCCTGGATCGGCCGGCTGCCACCCGATGTGCTGGCAGAATCCCCCCCGCTGCTGGCCTACCTGGGAGATGTAGCCCGCCTGCGCAGCCGGTTTGATGAAGCCCTGGGCTGGTACCAGCAAGCCGAAGCATACAGCCGCGCCCGCAGCGATTTGCCTGCCATCGGGCAAGCACTGCGCGGCCAGGCTCGCGTTTACCTGGATACCGTCGATCCGGCGCAGGCCGAAAAGGTACTCCAGGAGGCGCTGCGTCTCTCTGACGGGCAGGCAGATCGGGAAAGTCAGGCGCGGCTGCTGGAACTGTTGGCCGAAAACCTGCTCAATCAAGGTCGCCTGGATGAATCGGAGAAATACCGCGAACAGGCAAAAGAACTGCGCCAGGAAGGACACGGTCAGGCAGACCTTTCCATGCGGGTGATGCTGCGTACCGGCCGGTTGGCCGAAGCGCGTCGATTACTTGAAGCGCAGGCGGCGCAGGAGGAGCAGGAACCAGTTCTCCGGCCTCGCGCTCACCGGGAGACGCTGCTGCTGCTTTCCATTATTTTGGCGATGCAGGGAGAACAGGAGCAGGCGTTTCAATGTGCGTTGGAAGGTACGGCTCGGGGGCAGGCACTGCGTTCCTTGTTTGTGACGGCGGTGGGTTTTATGCGTCAAGGAAATGCCTGGCTGCTGCTGAAAAATGAGGGTGGGGCAGTCGAAGCGACGCGCTGCTTTGAGGAGGCCATTCGCATCAGTGAAATGGTGCAAGTACCGCGTTTGAAGGTGGAGGCGTGCTGGGGCTTAACCCAGGCGTATGGCTTTCGCGGCGATTTGAAGATGGCGCAGCAGGTAGCGTCTGAAGGGCTGACAATTGCACAGGCGGCCGGGGATGAGTGGGTGTCGGCCTGTATTCGGCTGACGCTTGGTGCATCTTTTGTCGTGGCGGGGGAACTGGAAACGGCCGTTCCCTGGATCAATCAAGCAGCCAGCGCTTTCCGTGAATGCGGCGACACCTTTGGCGAGACGGTGGGCTATTTATGGCTGTGTCTCGTTTGGTACAACCTGTCAGACCAGCCCCGGCTCTCACGGGATTTGGGCGATTTTTTGCAGCGTGTTAAGACCCATCATTATGAGTTCCTCTTTGTCAACAAGACCCTGATGGGGCCGCCAGACCCGAGAGCGCTGGTTCCTTTGTTGTTGGCGGCGCGGGAAGATGAAACGCAAACGGCCGTTGCCAACCAACTGCTGGCCCACATGCACCTGGCGCACATCAAATACCATCCGGGCTACCAGCTCCGCGTCTGCCTGCTGGGGCCTTTTCGTTTATGGCGCGGCGCTGAATTGGTTCCTGCCGGAGAATGGAGACGACAAAAAGCACGCCAGCTCTTCCTGTTCTTTTTAACCAACCATCAGCCGTTGTGGGAGCGGGAGCAGATCACAGAGCGACTTTGGCCTGAATTGGATCCCATAACGGCCGAGCGCGACTTCAAAATCGCCTACAACACCCTCACCAACGTATTGGAACCAGATCGGGAGCGCCACGCACCATCGGCCTATATTCACCGTGATGGTTCACGCTATGGCCTGCGCCCTGAAGCAGACATCTGGTTAGACTCACAGGTGTTTGTTGACGAGATTGCTCAGGGAGATGCCTGCCTGACAGGGCAAGGGGATACAGAGGCTGTAGAGCAGGGCATGGTACATTACCAGCGAGCCTTGTCCCTTTATGAAGGTGACTATTTACAAGCCTATCCCTTTGAGGAATGGACCAGCCTCGAACGGGAACGGCTGCTTACACTCTATCTGCGCACGGCTGAACGGGTAGCTGCGCATTTGCTGGCACAAGAAAAATGGGAAGCGGCGCTGCAAATGGCGCAGGCCATTCTCAACCGGGATGCTTGCTGGGAAAATGCCTATCGCATCCTCATGACAGCCTATTCCCACATGGGTAACCGCGCCCAAGCCGTGCGCGCCTACCAGCGCTGCGAAGAAACCCTGCAATCTGAACTAGGCGTCTCCCCCACGGAAACAACCGTCAAATTATGGCAGCAAATCAGCAGCGCCTAATGTAACTTCTGTGTAACTCCTTTCTGTTATCCTAAAAACTAGCTTCATTGGAGCGCGGACATCTTGTCCGCCATACCTGGGAGCGCGGACAGCCTGTCCGCCCCTAACGCCACAGAAGGAGAAAACAAATGCCCACGGTTCCCACCCTCACCGGTATTTCGTCCAAAATGGTACAAACCAGCCGCCTCACCATGCACGTCCTCACCAGCGGCTCCCCTGAGAATCCACCACTCGTTTTTATTCACGGCAATGCCTCATCCGCCACCTATTTTGAAGAGTTGATGCTGGCGTTGGCCGACAGCTACTACACCATCGCCCCCGATTTGCGCGGTTACGGCGACACCGAAGATTTGCTCATCGACGCTACACGCGGCGCAAAAGATTGGGCCGATGACCTGATTGCTTTATACGAAGCCTTAAATATCGACAAAGCTCCGATTTTGGGTTGGTCGTTGGGCGCTGGCGCGGTGATGCAGTTCATGTTAGATCATCCAGAACGAGTGTCGGCGCTCATCCTGGAAAGCCCAGTCAGCCCCTATGGCTTTGGCGGCACAAAAGACATCAACGGCACCCCCTGCTATGCTGATTTTGCTGGCTCTGGCGGCGGCACCGTCAACCCTGAGTTTGTGAAACGCTTGCACGAACAGGATCGCAGTGAAGCAGACCCCAATTCGCCACGAAATGTGATGAACACCTTCTTCTATAAGCCGCCTTTCCGCGCCGAACGAGAGGAAGATTACCTTTCCGCCATCCTCACCGAAAAACTGGGCGAGGATCGCTATCCCGGTGATTTAACCCCTTCAGAAAATTGGCCCAACGTCGCTCCCGGCGTCAAAGGGCCGATCAATGCGCTTACCCCTGCCTATTTCAACACCAGCGGCATCGTCGATTTAGCCAATAAACCACCGGTCCTCTGGGTGCGGGGCGATGCTGACCAGATTGTAGCCGACATGTCGTTCTTTGATTTTGGCACGTTGGGGCAGTTGGACTTTGTACCTGGCTGGCCGGGCGCAGATGTGTTCCCGCCGCAACCTATGGTTGGGCAAACGCGGGCGGTTTTGGAGCAATATCAGGCGAACAACGGCCGTTACCAGGAACTCATCCTCTCTGACTGCGGCCACAGCCCCCACATCGAAAAAGCGGCCGAATTTGAAGCGGCCTTACGCAATTTTTTAGCTGAATAGGGAGTGGTCATGGTGGAAACGGCCGTTACCTCATTTGTGGTGCGCTTCATGCAAGAAGACCCGGCGGATGATGCCTGGCGTGGGTTTATTCGCCACGTACAAACCAGTCAAGAAATCCACTTCGCCAGCATCGAAGATGCGCTTGTATTCATGGGCCAATTTGTAAAAATCGACGCTCGTT
>JACSSI010000928.1 GCA_014879345.1 Anaerolineae bacterium
ATGTCGTCACCCAGGCCGCCTTCTTCAACCATTTGGGTAAGCACTGTGAGAATACGGGTATTGTCTACGCAGGAACCCATGTGCAGCACGGGCGGGATGCCAATCGTTTCGCACACTTCACGCAGCCCTGGCCCCACCTGGTTTAGTCCCGCTTCACCCAGGAGCAGCCCTAGCTTGGCTGCGGCAATAGCGCCACAGCCTGTTTCCACCACCAGCACATCCTGAGCCAACAGATCGCGGGTTACTTTGACGTGCAGGTAATCTTGCTGACTGCGCGGGTTGTTGCAGCCCACAATGGCAGCTACGCCACGAATACGGCCGTCACGGATGGCATCATTTAACGGCCGGAAGGAGGCGCGATAGCTGCCGCCCAGCATGTAGTTGATGTATTCGTGTGAGAAGCCGGGAATCAATTTTTCTTTGATCTGCGGAATCTTTGTCTGGCCTCGATTGGTATAGTTATCAATAGCTACTTTGAGGATTTTTTTGGCGATGGTGAGGGCGTGGTGTTCGTCAAATTCGATGTGGGTGGCGCCTTTGATTTTGACTTTGGGCGAGGTGGTGATGATTTTGGTGTGGAAGTTTTCCGCCAGGCCGACGAGGGCTTGCATGATGCACTGCACGTCTACCACCATCGCTTCAACAGAACCTGTAAGAATGGATAATTCCTGGTGTAAAAAATTGCCAGCGGCCGGAATGCCCTGGCGCATCAGAATTTCGTTGGCTGTACAGCAAATCCCGGCCAAATTAACCCCTTTGGCGCCTGCTTGTTTGGCATAGTCGATGATTTCGGGGTCTTGGGAGGCGGCGACGATCATTTGGCTGAGGGTTGGTTCGTGGCCGTGGACGATGACGTTGACCATATCATTCTTGAGTACACCCAGATTGGCCTCGCCTAAAATGGGAGCGGGGGTGCCGAAGAGGATGTCGGAAATATCGGTGGCAATCATGCTGCCGCCCCAACCGTCGGCCAGGGCAGTGCGCACAGCGTGGTTGAGGATATGCTCCGAGTCCTGGTCGTCGCCGATGTGGGTGCGGTGCAGCGCTTCAACGACTTCGCGGTCAATACCGCGTGGCACGACGTTTAACTCACGCCACAGTTTGAGCCGTTTTTCCGGGGCGCGGCTGGCAATGACGACTTCCCCTTTTTGTTGGCCGAATTGGGCTATGTATAAATCAGCCAGGTCGTTGGCGATCTCTTCGGGTGGGCGGCCTTCGATGTCGATGCCCGCTTTTTGGGCGACGATGCGTAGTTTGGCGATGTCACGGATGCGGTAGCCTTCGGTTTTGCCATTGGCGACGGCTTTGAGGGTAAAGGCCATGTCTCGGCCGTGGTCGGAGTGGGCGGCGGCTCCGGCGGCGATGGCGCGGATTAGATTTCGTGCCTGGATGGTGTCGATGGTGGCTCCGCAGACGCCGGTTTCGCCTTCTTTTGTCAGGCGACAGGGGCCCATGCCGCATATTTTGCAGCACATGCCTGCGGAGCCGATGTTGCAGGGTGACATTTTATCGGCACGACTGAAGGCGGTGCCAACGCCAATTTGGTCGGCGCGGATTAGCATTTCTTGGGCGGCGGGGTCGATGGTTTGCTCTTGCGGGGTACGCATTTTTTTTGCCATAGTGGGATCTCCTCGGTTGTTAATAAACGGTTATCAGGTGGGATTGCTGATTGTCGTTTAACAATGACTTGTTACTTTTCGAGAACAGGGTGGTCAATACCGGGGCAAGGCCATAACGGCCGTTGTTGGGACGGTATCGTTTGGGCAAACCGGACGGTTTCACCTACTTGCTCGAGAACGGCCGTGTGCCGGAAAAAGGCTTTTTGTCCGTTTTGTTCAGCGGCGGCTGTGCCTGTTTCTATTGGCAGGATTAATTCTCCCAGATAGCTGCCAGCATCGAGTTTATCGCGGATGGTTTCTTCATTTAGTTGGGTTTCGTCGTATTGGATTTCGACAACATGAAAACTGCTGCTGGCATAAATTGTTTCGACACCTGGGAGTGCTTCTAACAATTTTCGGACTGCTACCACATGATGATCCCCGTACATCATTGGCAGTTCAATGGTGGTGGTCTTCATAAGCACGCGCTCCTTGTCCCATTTACAGAACCTATTCAAGTACATCAGGAAATACAGTGTCTGGATGCGGCTGCGATGAAAAGATTTGAGGGTATAACGGGTTGGCTCACACTTTATACCTAGATCATCAATTTTTAGGAGGCTGTGTCAAGTGATGATTGCATAAAAATGGGGTGACAAATGTCAGGAGTTTGTG
>JACSSI010000929.1 GCA_014879345.1 Anaerolineae bacterium
GCGTCGTCGATGCGGCGTCCCATGAGCCGTTTGACGGAGTAGATGGTGTTTTCAGGGTTGACAACGGCCTGACGTTTGGCTGTTTGGCCGACGAGTCGTTCGCTCTTTTTATTGAAGGCAACGACGGACGGCACGGTATTGCCGCCTTCGGCTGATGCGATGACCATGGGGTCGCCACCTTCCATGACGGCCACGACGGAATTTGTAGTACCTAAGTCGATTCCAATTATTTTACTCATTTGCTTAAATCTCCCGTTTCTAATTTTTGCTGTATGTGGGTTTCTGCACCCATCTTCATTGACTATATAAATTGTCGCCAACCGTGGGCGACATAGAACATATTTTCAATGATATGTATTAGAAAAACGTCAGCGAAGCGTTAGATATGCGTAGGAGGATTTATTGCTTGTGGAAATGGGTGGAGATTAGTCCAATTTGATAACGCTATTTGTTTATCTGGTGCAGCCAAATTGGACCAATCTTGGTGGTGTTTAAAATGTAATGAGGCCAGACAGGCTTGTCTGGCCTCATTAGTCGGGAGAAGAGATGAAGAGGAGATTTTTAATACGAGGTTGTTTGCCGAGGGTTTGTTGAAAGCACTTGTCGGGTTAACAGACCTCCGAGGTTTCAAAAACCTCGGAGGTCTGGATACTAAACTGCCAGGGGAACGGCCGTTTCCCTTGTTTTTCCATTTGCTGAGACGGGGATCGGCTGAGAGGCGTTGGTATCCCAATTCATGAGCATGGGAATTTTGTTGTAGTCGGTATAGTCTAGTTGGAGTGGTGTGATAGAAGCGTATCCAAGCGCGAGAGCACCGATGTCTGTGCCTTCCTGGGGGATGCCGACGGGCACGTCGCCGCCGATCCAGAAGTAGGAATTGCCGCGGGGATCGGTGCGTATTTCCAGGTTATCACGGTAGACACGATGACCGGTTCGGGTGATTTGAAAGCCACGGAAATGCTGGGTGGGAATATTGGGTACGTTCACGTTAAGGCTGGTATCGGTGGGCAGATTGCGGTCGATGATTGTGTGCATGACCTGACAGGCAACGGCAGCAGCGAGGCTGTAGTTGGGATCGGGTTTGCGCTGGACGTCGAGCGAAAAGGCGATGCCGGGGATGCGCCAAATCATCGCTTCTTTAACGGCGGCGACGGTGCCGGAGTAGGTGAGGTCGTAGCCGACGTTGGCGGCGCTGTTGATGCCGGCGAGTACAATGTCGATGGGGGTGTCGAGCAGCCCCATGGCGGCCAGGGCTACACAGTCGGCGGGGCTGCCATCGGTGGCGAAGGCGTGGGTGCCGTCTTTCAGGGTGACTTCTTCGATGCGTAACGGCCGTTTGAAATGTTTGGTATGTCCGTAACCCGACCAGTCATGGTCGGGGGCGACGATGCTAACTTGTCCGAACTGGCGCATGGCCTGGGCCAAAGCGAGGAGGCCGGGGGCGGTTACGCCGTCATCATTGGTGATGAGTATGTGCATGTTTCTTTTCCTTTTGTTTTTTTTAGTTGTCTGACAAAAGGATAGATGGGGGATGTTAACGGCCGTTTAAGAGCAAGTTACCGCTTTGTTATGGATTGGTAAAAGTTAGATCCAATTGGAGGTTGACAAGGCTAACCCAGGCCAGGCGCAGAAGCGCTATAAACAGGATGGTTAGCAAAAGTGGTGACATGTTTCAGGTGATTTCCAGCTTTTTCGTATTCGATTGGTTCGTCTGATCTTCGCTTTCCAGAGCCAGCATAATAAGTACGGGTACAAATCCAAACGGAGCGAGAAAGAGTAATTGCCACCAACCCGATTGCCCCGTATCGTTGAGTCGGCGGCTGCCAGCGGCGAGTAAGGGGATAAGGCATATGACGGTGATGATTTCAGCAAGCGTTTCATGGATAAGGGTGGCAACGGCCGTTACCATCAGCACAAAAATAAAAAACCACCAATACTCAAAGCGAGTAGCGATACCAGAAAAATCAGCAAACTTCACAAACCCTGTTTTTACCGCCATGAACGGGGTCATCTCATACTCTTTTTCGGCGGGAACCATCAGTTCATGGGGGTCAATTTCAAACACAGTGGCCAAAGCCCGCACTGATTCTATAGATGCCTTGCCCTTGTTTTCGATGCGTTGAATGGTTCTAAGGTCGAGTCCGCAAGCCTCACTGAGTTGCTCTTGTGACCAGGGTTTGGCAGCGCGTAATTTTTTCACCAACTCTGAATTAATAATCATTTGTTTTTGCCTCCGCAGTTATTGAGAACAAATAAAGTATAGCGGATAAAT
>JACSSI010000054.1 GCA_014879345.1 Anaerolineae bacterium
TGGCTGTGGTGATTTCTCTGGCTATCTCTGCAAATGTATCTCTCTGGCCTAACACACGTGCGGCGTAAACGGCCGTTGCCGCATAATAGCTTATGGCGCGCATCAGCGTATATTCATCAGCTGTAAAATGATGGGGTGTACGGTAACTGATAAACATAACACCCACAGGCTCCCTGTAAACCTGCAGGTTAATGCCCACATAAGCATGCACATTTTCTTCACGCACAAACGTACTGTAGGCATCAAATGTTTCTGTTTCCACATTCTCGGCCACAATCCATCCCTGATGAATAACGCGATGGGCAATACCGTTTGTGCGTGGTTTTTCCACATGATCAGGGTTCGCACCAAAAGTTGAAGCTGTATTAACGTCTTCAAAGTCACGTTTGGCAGCATTGTAAAGGTGAACCGTGCAAATATCTGCATCCAGGATTTTAGGCACTGCCTGAACTATTTCATTTAAGGTTTCATGCAACGAAAGGGGCATCGTTAATCGCGTGCCTAAATCATGCAGCGCATTGAGTGAATCTATTTTCCTCTCACTTTCCAGCCGAACGGCGGCCGATGCCGCTAACGCTTTTAGAAAAGAGCTTTCAATAGAATTGAAGTTAAGAAATCCTCGGGAATAGGCAGCGATGACACCTAATATTTGTCCATATTGAGATTTGATCGGTTCAAGTATTATCGTGCGCCAGCGCAAAGCTTCTTGAATACTCTGTAATCCATCATCTAATTGATATTGTTTATTAGCACCAATATCTTCAATGTATAGTGCCTCCTTGTTTTTGAAAGAGACCACAACAGGATCTTGACTGGTATTCTTTAAACTGAGTTGTGGCATGTAGACAGCTTCAACGTCAGCGCTGATTTTACCGACAAGATGCTCACCATCTGGCAGCCATACAACAATACTGGCATTTTTTACCGATTCTGAAACTGTATTGACGATTTCTTGAAGTAAAATTTGTTGCCGTGTCTGCCTGGATGAAGAGGGTAATGCGCCCGGTTGTAACAATAAGAGATCAACTTGTTCAAGCAAATCATTTATCGTTTTTGCAAATTCTGCTGCCGCTTTAATTATCCTGGTCTGCTCTTGCTGCGGAAAAAAATGAGTTTGACGATAGTTGAGGAACAAGATGCCTAATAATCCTAAATGATGGGAAATTGGCAAACCTGCTACAGATTTCACACCTTCAGTATAGGAAAAAGGGCCCGCCAAACCAGAAGAAGCTTCAATATCCGCAATAAACGTCGTTTCTTTGCTACGCGCAATATGCCCAGGTAAACGATTCATATTGGGAACACCACGTTCAAACTGCGCTCGTTCATATAGACCGTAACTCATAGGGAAATATAAAATATCTGCTTCTTGATCATACAAGTGGAAAGTTGCCATATCGGCATCTAGTTCCTGGCATATTCGCTTAATGGCAGCTTCTACATCTTGCTTAAAATTATCCACGGTATATTGCGGCATGATTTCCATCCCCTTTTTTCAAATTGAATACCCAATTGGCGTCATAGCATGGTCACTGCTTTTATGCTTTTGAGTCCACTCTGTTAAAGCCGAATCATAGTCATCTGTATCAAAAACGATCCCTTTCTGATTTAAAGTTCTTTCAACAAGAATAGATGGCACCCCTAATTGTTTTTCAAGCATAACAATTTGGTTGCCAGAGAGCGTGTTTTCTGTATTGTTTTTTAAAAGTGAATCAAGCTTCCGTAAACCACGATCTAATGTTTTTGCGTATTTTTCTGTTTCATACTCGAAATATTTAAGGGTTTTCTTGACATTGGCTGGCACCATAATCTTTGAAGCTTCGTTTTGTACATAAAACGTCTCAGCAACTTTATACAAGATTACATGTAAGAATTCTTTCTCTTTAATCCCTAGAAGCATTTTACGCGTAAGTGTATTCCGAATTAGTAATCTGATAATACGCTCACGGCCGTTTTTACCCGGAGGTGGTGCGCCATCTGCCACAAGCATATACAGGGCACGTAAATGATCCACAATGATCCTGACACTTGTCGTTCTTAGCCAGGGAGACATATAACTATTGGTGATGTACGGGGTAATGGCATCGATGATGCTGCGGTAATCGGCGGTGTCAAACACAGAATGCACCCCTTGTTTGATCATCGTCACCCGTTCAATGCCAATGACTGTTTCAAAGAATGGGTCTGATAACGGAGAAAATTCCTGGGATACTGGATCAATTTGAAAGGAAATGAACAAAGAATTTGCAAATTCCACAAATCGGCCACAACGACACCCCGGCCTACATGCGGGGCTGCATCCATATTGTTCGCCATGGTCAAAAAACAGCTCGGTATTAGGGCCAGCTTTGCGGATAGCAGTCTCATCTTCTGCTACTTGTAACTTATCACTTTGCACCCAATAGTTATGATCTGCATCTAAACCAATAATCCGCTCCGGTTCCACACCCACATCTAACCATGTCTGATAAGTTTCTTCATCTATGGGTTGAACGTTTTGCGCCACTTCCCCGCCCATAAAATAAGTGACCCACAATTTATTTGGCTCAATTTCTAACACTTCAGTGGCAAGCTGCCACATCCGACGGATGGTTTGTTGTTTATCTCGTGGATTAAATTGAAATGCCCCAGGCATTTCAAACAAACTTAGATGCACATCATCCTGACCGACTCTATCCAGGTCAAAATGGCGGAAGCATTGCTGCACAAGCACACACTTGTCCACAAGCTTTTGTTCCGCCTGGGCTAAAGATGTCTCCACCTGCACCAACCCTGCGCTCATGACAAAAGACATTGGAATGGAAGGATGAATCATCGGGGCAGGCGGTAATAGCTGAAATCCTCTTTTTTGATAAAAAGAAACAAAACGTCTACGTACTTCTTGCGGCTGCATAGATTTTCTCGATTTCTAATTGCTTGGCACGATTCCTGACTGCCCATGGCGTTAATAAAGGATTTTGCAAAAATTGATTAGTCGTCCTTCATAAACAGCACCTTTTCCCGATTGCACTAGTCCCCAGGCAATTACAATAATACCAACTATACAGAGGGATCGGATACCATGTCAAGCCTAAACCTGTTAAATTTGCTGTTAAGCAAATTTTAGAACATCCAGATGCGTTTTTTATTCTTGTTTTGTGACAAACCAATTACAATTTAAAGAGAAACCTGTTACACCTGACAACTGGCAAATCATGAACGGCCGTTTTTCAACACCCGCTCCCTCCGCCGGCGAGTCCAGGCATCGTTGGGATTGTTTTTCAGCACTTTGTTAAAATCTGCTAGCGCCTTCTCTTTTTCGCCCATCAAGCGATACGTTTCCCCACGCCCGGCCAAGGCCCAGTCGTAGGTGGGGTCTATTTCAACCGCCTGGTCAAAGTCGACCAGTGCTTTGTCATACTCACCCATTTGCCGATATGTTTTGCCCCGTTCAGCCACCGCCCAGGCATAACCCGGATTCAATTCCACTGCTAACGTGAAATCGTTGACAGCTTCATCATACTGCTCTAATTTACGGCGTGTTTGCGCCCGACCAGCGATGGCCCAATAATAATCAGGATTGATCTGAACGGCCGTTTCAAAGTCTTTCAAGGCTTCTTCAAATTGACCCAACTTGCGATACGTTTGCCCACGACTGGCAATGGCCCAGGCATACGTAGGATTAAGTTCGATGGCTTGATCTAAGTCTGCCAGGGCGTAAGTGTACTGCTCCATCGTGCGGTACAGTTCGCCGCGACTGGCAATAACCCAGGCGAGATTGGGATCCAGTTCGATGGCTTTGTTGAAATCAGCCAGCGCCTTCTCGTTCTCTTCCAATTTCCGGTACATTTCGCCCCGATGGGCCAGCGCCCATACAAATTCCGGTTCTAATTCGATGGCGCGATCAAAGTCTGCAATGGCCTGTTCGTATTGCTCCAACCAACGGTAAGTTTCACCACGACCCGCATAGGCCCAGGCATAGTTCGGATCGAGCCTGATAGCCTGATTGTAGTCGGCGATAGCTTTTTGGTCATAACGGAGATGGCGGTAGGAGTCGCCGCGCCAGCGCAGGGCGATGACACGGTGCCTGTCTTCCAGGGTTTTACGGTCGATGAGTCTGGTGAGCATAACGGCCGTTTCCCCATAATCACCAGCCACATATGCTTCAACCCCGTCACCTAAAAAACGACCCCATTCTTGAATATGCCGGCTGCCACAATCCTTGCCCGCCTGTTCAATCGTATCCGCCCATTGCTGGGCAAACTGTTGGTCTGCTTGCAGGGCAAACAGGAAATTGCCCAAGGTGGGCGACACATGGCGGCGGCGTGACGACCGGGATTGACACAAGCGGTGGTAAATAATTTCCAACGTAGCTTTTTGCCAGGCAGCATCATGCCACGCATCAGCCACATGGTGGCGAACTTTGGCACGATAGCCGTGATGGTAGGCCACCAGCCGCTCTTGCAGTTCAGACCAACTGCCATTCGCGGCATGACGACTGTAAGCCAAAATATCATCCCGCATGTTGTCATGATACGTCCAGGTATCAGTCCCAGAGGCTTTGACAAAAGGCCAATGCATCAACCAGACTGATTCCGCTTCGACCTCATCCTGATCTAACAGTAATTCCAGAATATCTGCATCCAGACGACGGGGCAGCGCCGCCCGCAGCACCACGCTTTGATAATGCTTTTCCTCAATTGTTGCCAAAAACAGGGTGACAGCGCTGTGGGCTTTGCGCGAAGAACCAGCAGCCAGGATACCGCCAGAAGCAACGGCCGTTGCCAAATCCAGCATCAGATACCGATTGCGCCCAGCCATTTTGACAGTTCTAAGAATCTGATCGATTTGCTGCGGGTCATCCACTTCCTTTGCCACCAGGAAATCCCGGGCTTCGGCTTCAGTGAACGGCTCCAGATGCTGCTGGCTGATAATCTGCTGATAATTATCCCAACACGAATCAGTTAGCGGGTTGTCTCCCGCAAGCACAATGATGATGTTATCAGGGACGGCTCCGAAACGGCCGTTTAGCAGCCCACAAAACCAGGGTTCCAAATAGCTTCTTTTTTCTTCAAAGCCATCAACAAACAAGATCAAGAACGTATCATCGCCTAACGCCTGCTCTAAATCAGCCAACAAAAACAGCGTTAAAGACTCAACCGGATGCAGCAGCAGCCTGACCTCCTCCTCATTTTCGACATGACGGCGTACATGCGCCTCCCATAAAGCACCCTCATCCAGATCCCGGCGCATGTCAGTCACCATCGCCACATCCCGCCAATCAACATGAGGGCGTAGTTCCGCACACCGCGCAATCAAACTCGCGCGCAAATCACGGCGATTACAATACCCTACCAACGACGTTGCTTTAGCCTGGCGCGTCCCTCCTTCCAAATCATCATAGTCAACACCCAAATCCAGGCACAACGCTTGCAGTTCATCAGCACTAAAATATTGGCCGATTTTGCGATGCAAATCCGTCGGTTGAGAAAGATCCACAGTCTGCCGCCGTATAGGCTCTGACGCTTTCAAGACCGCAACCTGTCGTTGGTAAAATCGCATATGTTCCTGGAATTGCGGCAGCGAAAACGGCGCAGCAATGCGTTCCAACACATCCAACACACCGTTGATATTTTCATTGATCCAGGCTGAAACAACAGGCACATTCATCTCTTCTTGCGCCAAAAAACGATAGCGGCGCAGCAGCGTGCTTTTGCCCACGCCTTTTGGCCCATAGACATTAAAAATATAGCGATGTTCGCTGCTGCTTAAGGGCAAAGATAAATTGTGGAGAAACTGTTCGACTTCGGCTTCCCGCCCCACAAATTCTTCTTGTACTAATTGATCATACCGCTCTTGCAGGTTCATACTAAACTCACTCCATGCCTAGTTATGACTGGTGCAAGATTACCAAGTTCAAGCATTTTCTGCCAGAAAAAAAAGCGAGTACCAATGGTGGTACTCGCTTTGCGTTTTATATGTCTTAACAGCCCTAGAAGGTTTCACCGACAGCAATCAAATATTGCGTCTTTTCAACCTCTGGCGGCTATGGATGTGATCTAAAACGGAATATCGTCTTCTTCCTGCGCGGGAGCGCCATCATAGTCGCCACCATCTCCACCGCTGTAGCCGGAGTCTTCACCACGGGAACTCAAGAAGCGTACGGTATCTGCCACAATTTCGAAGTTTGCGCCGATGCTGCCGTCTTGCCGTGTCCACAGGCGGGGACCGCCGGTATTGGGGTCTCCCTTGATGCGGCCTTCAACCAAGACTTTGCTACCTTTGCTGAGGTATTGGTTGGCGGTTTCGGCCTGTTTCCGCCACACTTCAATGCGGAACCATGTCGTCTCTTCACGCGGCTGACCATCTGCCCCAGACCAGCGGCGGGAAGTGGCGATACTAAAATTGGTAACGGCCGTTCCATCTGGCATATAGCGCATTTCTGGATCCCGGCCTAAATTTCCCACAACAATTATCTTTTGATACATGGCACAATCTCCTTTCTTGTTTTAAGTTTCCAAATTGACTTTAGCGGTACGGACACAGAAATATTAACATGCTTTTTTGAAAATCCCAAGGAGTTTTCTTTCGTGTCAGATACGATAACCGCATATCATTTATTATAGCACAACTGTTCTACTGTTGACAAGTTTTGTCACAACTAAACCAGAGAAAAAAGGGGTACACAAGCTAATTTGTGTACCCCTTTTTAGAAAAACGAACAATCATTCAATACCTGTTAGCAATTTCAGATGCATCTCCTCAAGTGGAAACAGCACGCTAAAACTAAACCCAACCGCGCAGCCGAACAGCCTCCGCCACCCGATTGACTGCCACCAAATAAGCAGAAACACGCGGGTCTACATGCTTCGCCAAAGACATCTCATGAACAGCCTGGAACGCCGTGGTGATTTTATGATCGAGACGCTCATTGACCATCTCGGCCGTCCAATAAAACTGGTATGCATTCTGTACCATCTCAAAGTAAGAGACGATCACACCGCCGGCATTGCAGAGGAAATCGGGGATGATATAGATGCCTTTATCGTTGAGGATTTGGTCTGCTTCTGGCGTGGTGGGGCCGTTGGCTAATTCAGCAACGATTTTAGCTTTGATATTATTGGCATTTTGGCTCGTCAACTGATTTTCGATGGCGGCCGGAATCAAAATATCTACGTCCAGTTCCAACAATTCGGCATTGGTCAGTGCATCACTGCCAGGGCAGCCAACTACTTTGCCGGTTTGGCGCAAATGGCTGTTGACCTCGTCTGGATGAAGACCGTTGGCGTTGTAAATTCCGCCGAATTCATCACTGACGGCCACCACTTTCATGCCAAACAGATCATGCGCTAACTGATGGGCAAAGCCGCCCACGTTGCCGTATCCTTGAATGGCACAGGTGGCGCCTTCTAAACGCATCCCTTTCAGTTTGGCGGCTTCACGGATGGTGAACATCCCACCCATTGCTGTGGCTGGGCCACGACCGGCAGAACCCCCGAGCGGCAGTGGTTTGCCGGTGATAGCACCTGGCTCTCGATGGCCGGTGAGTACTTCATATTCATCGAGCATCCAGGCCATGATTTGGGGATTGGTGTGCACATCTGGTGCAGGGGAATCTTTGGTGAGACCAATGTAACGGGCGATGTTGCGCATGTAGCCACGGCTGAGCCGTTCCAGTTCGCCCTGATCCATTTCACGGGGTTCACAAATGACACCCCCTTTGCCACCACCAAGCGGTATGTCGGAAACGGCCGTTTTCCAGGTCATCCAGGCAGACAATGCACGCACCGTATCAATGGTCTCATTTGGGTGAAAGCGAATACCGCCTTTAGCAGGTCCTCGCGCATCATTGTACTGCACGCGAAAGCCCTGAAATATCTGCGTGCTGCCATCATTCATCTTCACCGGAATTGTGAAATGAAACTCACGCATAGGTTGACGCAAAAAGGCGTGCATATCGCGATCTAACTGTAAAACCTCAGCCGACTTATCAAGTTGAGCCTGAGCAATAGCAAATGGGTTCAGATTTTCTGTCATGGGAAATTTTAACTCCTTGGGGGATTTTGTGGGTTTTGTAATGCACTTATTAAAGTAGAGTGGGTTACCACTTTAATGCCAACATCTTGTGTAGCTTATTTTACCCAAATATGCGCTTTTTACCTCTACATACTGCGCATATACCTGACAAAAGAACTATATAGGTGTCAGGCTAATTTTAACGCCGCAAGTTTCGACTATTCGAGAATCCCTGTCAAGTATTTATGTCAACCTTTAGGTAATTTCAAAACACCTTGCCGTGAACATTACGCTTTTTGAAATCTTCGAACATTGTTCGCTCAACCGTGTTATCATTTATGCAGATTTGTATGGGCTGTTGGATTTATGCCAAAATTCCATATGCGTAAAACATTTAGTACTAGAGTGAGAAGGCTCCCAGGATGTAACTATGACATCAACTACATCAAACCATTCAGAACCCCTAAAAAAGAATACCAAACCTTTACCGCCAGTGCTTAAATCGAAAGTTGCCAGTTTAGCTTTGCGGAATGAACCTCGCGTGGAAAACTCGACCTTGATCCGTTATGTGCGGCAGGATGAAACCATTATAGTCATTGAAACGGAAAATCCGCTCGCGAAAATTGGGGTAAAAGGGCAGTGGCTGCATGTGCGTACAGAGGGAGGCACTGAAGGGTATGTGGCGGCCTGGTTTGTGGAAAGGGTATAGTTCACGTGCTTTCATCTTTTAGCTATAATGATGTGATGTACACATTTATAGAGTTCCCATAATCGAGGCGCACCGTTCGGCTGATCTCACGCCGAAGCCACGATAAATGAAAACCTGGGAGCGCGGTCTGCTAGACCGCGAAGGGCGGACAAGCTGTCCGCGTTCCCATTTTACGAGGAGAAGGTTTCTGAATCAGCATCTAGATGGATTAGTTATTAAAGCGATTAGCGGGTTTTTTACAGTTAAAACTGCGCAAGGTGACATCGTGTGTCAACTGCCAGGGAGATTAAAACAAGAATGGCAAAGTTCTTCTATTTTAGCGGTTGGCGACGAGGTGATGATTTCGCTAAATGAGGATGGCACGGGCGTTATTGAAGAGATTGCCCCCCGTCGCGCCGTTCTTTCTCGCACGCGCCCTTCGGCCGATGTGCGCAAGTTAACCGCTGATCAAGAACAGGTCTTGGTGGCAAACCCGGATCAATTGGTTTTTGTGTTTTCGATTAAAACACCCTCTCCCAGTTTACGAAAACTAGATCGGTTTCTCACGGTGGCGGAGATGAATGAACTGCCCACCATCATCTGTATCAACAAAATCGATCTGGACAATCTCGATAAAATCCGCCAAAAATTTCAACTTTATGCCGACATTGGGTATCGTGTCATTTACACGAGTGCGAAAGAGGGTATCGGTATAGATGAACTCAAGGCTTGTCTCCACGATAAAATCACGGTGTTTGCCGGTTCTTCTGGTGTCGGTAAATCAAGTTTACTGAATGCGGTTCAGCCTGGACTGGGTTTGAAGGTGAACCAGGTTAGTGATGCTACCGGCAAAGGGCTGCATACGACTCGATATGCTGAATTGATTCCATTGGCAGGTGGCGGCTATGTGGCTGATACGCCAGGAATTCGGGGGTTGGCTTTGTTTGATTTGGAGCCAAGTGAATTGGATGCCTATTTTCGGGAGATTGCGCCCTTGGTCTCGAACTGTCAATTTAGTGATTGTACGCATCAACATGAGCCAAAGTGTGCTGTGAGAACGGCCGTTAAGGAGGGTCGGGTTTCGCAGCAGCGCTATGAAAGTTATTTGCGTTTGCGTGAAGAACATGAGATGCTAGATAAGAAGGCTTACTAATAATTAATTGTGAATTGGTAATGGTGAATTGTTAATGCGGTGTCGATTGGTCTTTGTATGTTTGTTCTTTCTGTTGGGCTTGTTGGTTGCCTGTGGAGAAGAGCCGGATATGCCGCCAACGGCCGTTGCTGAAAACGGTATCCCCATTGCCCCTGAGTTTCAAGAATTTTATCAACTGTATGGCGGGCAGGCTGTCTTGGGCGAGCCGGTAACGGAGATGTTTACGGCCGTGCCGGGAGAACGGCCGTTACAATACTTCCAAAATATACGGTTAGAGTATGAGTCGGTCAGTGGGGGTGTTCTCGTTTCTCAATTGGGTACGTGGGAACTGGGCGGCCTAAATGAACAACTGCTTGCATCTGTGTCAGAAGATGGCGCCATTCGTACCTTCCCCGATTCTGAATTCACTGTCCAAGATGAATTTCTGCGTTTTTATGAAGCCAATGCTGGTGACGTGCTGCTGGGCTTGCCTATTTCTGCCCAGTTGAATGTAGATGGCTTGCGCGTTCAGTATTTTGAAAACGGCCGTTTAGAATGGCATCCTGAAGCACCATCCGCCCAGCGGGTACAACTTGGCAATTTAGGCCAAACACATTTTGACAACGAAATGGTCTTCACTTACCAGGAAATGCGGCCAGCACAGCCCATTTCATCTGCGGGCGTGACAGACGTCGATATATCCGCCTATGTTAAAGCTCCGATTTTGTATGAAGGGGAAGACCAGGTTCTCTATGTCACCACGCAAACACCGGACAGCGACGATCCCGTCTCCAATGTGCTTGTGGAGGTGCGGATCTCCTACGACGACATAACAGAAACCGTGCGATCAACACCCACTGACGATTTAGGTCAGGTAAAACTGCCGTTGAATTATGATATTCCTGCTGGCAAAGAAGTGGTTTTGCGCCTGACAGCACTGGGCAATAACGGCCGTTCCCTGGGTGAAACCGTTCTTACCTTCAAAACGTGGTGGTAGCCAACCCTCAACACAACAAAACTTGGAAAAAACAGGTGTTGGCGTTTCTTCGACGGCGACGCACACACCTAAAAAAGCGCGTACCCGTGTGACTGTGGCTTAAACCCAGTGCTACGCTTTGCTCAAATTCTGATAGACACGGATGCCAAGATCGCGCAGTTGCACATAGCTAACAGGTTTGTTCAGCACCATATCAGCTTTCTCTCCGATATGCCCCGTCCAGGTACCATCGGCACTGGCTACTATGATAAAGATTTCTTGTAAGCGGGGGTCTTGCCGAATTTGTGCCAATAAATCCGCGCCGGATAATTTGGGCAAATGTAGATCGAGTACAATTAACTGCGGCTCTATTTCTTGCAGCCGGTGTTGCGCCTTTTCCCCGTCAAACATACTTTCCGTGATAAACCCGGCTTCTGCTAAGGCACTGCTATAGAGGGTATTGAGGTCTGCGTTATCTTCGATAATGAGCGCTTTCATTGGATTTGTCATTATACACTTGTCACAGTTGCATCGGTTCTTTAGTCTTGGGCGCTAATTGCACGGGTAATATTACCGTGAATGTGGTGCCTACCCCCGGATCGCTTTCAACAATAATATTGCCGTTCATCATCTGGCACAGCCTATACGCGATTGCCAGGCCAAGTCCAGTGCCACCGTACTGACGTGTCATGGATGTGTCTACCTGGGAAAAGGGTTGGAATAACTCAGCGATGGTCTCGAATTCCATACCAATGCCGGTGTCGCAAACTTGAAAGATGATCTGATCGGATTTGGTTGAGTTTGAATTGGAAACGGCCGTTTGCCTGTGAACACGCAGCGTCACCAAACCTTGTTGGGTAAATTTACCGGCATTATTAAGCAAGTTAACCAAAATCTTCTGGATTTTCGGCGCATCTCCCCACGTTGTTCCCAAATTATCATCCCGTTCAACTTCAAGCCTGTTCCCGTTGCGCGTTACCAGGGGGCGCACAGTCATCAGTAGATCATTGACAAATGAATCAACATCAATCACGCTTTTTTCTAGCTCCAGCTTTTCCGCCTCAAGCTGCGTGATGTCAAGAATATCATTCATAATGGACAACAGTCGGTATCCAGACATCTCGATGTGGCTCAAGCGTGTGGCTAATTTCTCGTCGCCGTCCGTTTTAGCCTGATCATGAAGCATTTCGCTGTAACCAATAATGGTTGACAGGGGTGTCCGCAATTCATGGCTCATGTTGGCTAAGAAGGTGCTTTTAGCACGGCTGGCAGCTTCAGCTTCCTCTTTTGCCGTATGCAGCGCATCCTCGACGGCTTTTCTATCGGTAATATCAGAAACAACCACTTGAACGGCCGTTTTACCTTGATACTGAATCTCTGTTGCTGTAATTTCCAGCCAATGCACATCACCATTACGCTGGAGAACACGAAACTCAATGCGCTGTCCATCTGGCACAATATTGGTTGTAAGTGCTTGATCATCCGGATGAATTGCCTGCATGAACGTTTCCAGCGGCGTAGCAGTAAGCTCGGCTACTGACCGACCGGCAATAGCGGCCAGCGCCGGGTTTGCAAATTGAATAATCCCGTCTTGAATAATAGCCAGCCCTTGCTGGGTCTGTTCCACCAATGTGAAATAAGCTTCTTCTGTCTGTTTACGATCTGTAATATTCCGCAGCATAATCAATCTGCCTAACGGCCGTTTTTGACTATTTTTCAACGGTGAAATCAACAACTCAAAATAATAAGTTGTCCCCGCTTCAACGACAGAGATTTCAGCACGTGTATTGGAGATAGTAGCAAATTGAGCCACCAAATCGGGCCAGCGTGCCAAAATCTCTATTGCTGGCCGCCCCACCACCGCATCAGCCTTGCAAGAAAGAATCTGCTCTGCGGTGGAATTAAGATCAACGATACGATTCTGTGTATCCAGCACCAACATGCCATCGCTCATATGCTCAAGCACTGTCGCCCGCGCAATCGGCGTGATGTCCATCAGTTGATACCCAAAAATAGCCCAGGCAAACAGTAAACTTGATAAGAAAAACGCCAATGGCGTCGGGTCAAAATAAGCAAACGCATCAAGCGGAAAAACGTATAAAATATTTGCCGCCCAGGGAATAACCGCCCCAACAAGGACAATACCTAACTGTTTTTTGTACAATCCCTTTTCACGGAAAAACGCCTGTCCTAAAAGAATCGTTCC
>JACSSI010000930.1 GCA_014879345.1 Anaerolineae bacterium
TAGCAATGGTCAGTTGTTGGCAACGGCTAGCTTTGTGAATGAATCGGCTACTGGTTGGCAGCAAGTTAGCTTTGCTGCGCCGGTGCAAATATCGGCTAATACAACCTATGTGGCATCGTACCATACAACATCAGGGAATTATGCCGCAGCAGGGGCTTATTTTGCAGCAAGCGGGGTTGATAATGCGCCGCTGCGTGCATTGGGCAATGGCATTGATGGCGGCAATGGTGTTTACAAATATGGCGGCACTGGTTTCCCCTCTTCTAGCTACAATGCTTCGAATTATTGGGTTGATGTCGTCTTTGATGTAAATGGAACGTCCGATACTACAGCGCCGACAGTGCTTGTCACGGCTCCGGTTGAAGGTGCTGTCATCAATGGCACTGTCTCGGTAACGGCCGTTTCTTCTGACAATGTGGGCGTGGCTGGCGTCCAATTCATGCTTGATGGCGCTAATTTGGGTGTGGAAGATAGTACAGTGCCCTATGCCGTTTCATGGGACACGCTTTCTACGACGAATGGTGCGCACACGTTAACGGCCGTTGCCCGGGATTTTGCTGGCAATACAACCACATCATCCAGCGTGAATGTAACAGTTAATAATCAAATTGATACAACGCCGCCGACTGTAGTCAGCGTGACCCCGTTGAGTGGTGCTACGAATGTGGCGCCAGATGCCAACATTACCGTAACATTTAGTGAAGCAATGAACGCCACATCCGTGCAAGCCAGCACAATATCACTACGAGATGCAGCCAACAGTCTGGTTGCTGCGGCGGTAAGCTATGATGCCGCCAGCCAAACAGCCACCTTGACGCCAAACAGTCCGTTGGCAAATGGTGTGCTCTATACGGCAACGGTTAGTCAAGTGACAGATGTGGCTGGCAATGTACTGGCCAATGATTACGTCTGGTCATTTACCACAGAAGCGAACGCGAATGACGGCTGCCCATGCTCCATTTGGGATGCATCAGCGACGCCCTCTATTCCATCGGCAAATGATCCAAGCGCCATCGAAGTAGGCGTGAAATTCCAATCCGATACGGCTGGCTTTATTAGTGGCATCCGCTTCTACAAAGGGGATCTCAATACAGGCAGCCATATTGGCAATTTGTGGAGCAGCAGCGGTCAGTTACTGGCAACAGCTAACTTTGTTAACGAAACGGCGACTGGGTGGCAGCAAGTTGACTTTGCCACGCCGGTTCAAATTCAAGCAAATACCACTTATGTAGCCTCTTACCACACCAGTTCAGGCGGATACGCTGTTGACCCAACATATTTTGCCTCTGGTGGCGTAGATAACTTACCTCTGCAAGCGTTAGGCAATGGCATCGATGGTGGCAATGGGGTTTACAAATATGGCGGCACGGGCTTCCCCGCAGCCAGCTATAATGCCTCAAACTATTGGGTTGATGTGGTCTTTACCACGACAGGTACGTCTGATACGACACCGCCAACCGTGGCGATTACGAATCCAGCGGATGGCGCTTCAATCAATAATATTGTAACGGTTGCGGCTGATGCGTCGGACAATGTTGGTGTGATTGGGGTGCAGTTTGTGTTAGATGGCGCTAATCTGGGTGCGGAAGATATTGCCGCTCCTTATTCTGTGTCCTGGGATTCAACTTCAGTTAACAATGGGACGCACACGTTAACGGCCGTTGCTCAGGATGCAGCTGGTAATACAACAACCTCAACTGAAATTGTTATAACAGTTAGCAATGATGTCACACCCCCTACCATTCTAAGTGTAACGCCCAGCGATGCGGCCGTTGATGTAGCGCTGGATGCCAGTGTAACGGCCGTTTTCAACGAGGGCATAGACCCGGCTACGGTGAATACCAACACCTTTGAACTGCGTGATGCGACTGGTACCCTGATAGCAGCCACAGTAAGCTATGATGGTGTCAGCCAGGCAGCCAACTTGGTGCCGAACAGTCCATTGTTGAATGGCATGACATATACTGCCACTGTGGGTATCGGTGTCACAGATTTGTCTGGTAATGCGTTAGCGAATGATGTGAGTTGGACATTCACCACGTTGCCAGAGCCTGAAACAAATTGCCCATGCAGCATTTGGGATGAGACATCTGTGCCGGTTACGGCATCGGTAAATGATCCCAGTGCTATTGAACTCGGTGTGAAATTCCAATCAGACGTATCTGGTTACATTACCGGTATCCGTTTCTACAAGGGCACCAACAATACAGGCACCCACATCGGTAACCTATGGGATAGTAGTGGTCAGCAGTTAGCCACAGCCA
>JACSSI010000931.1 GCA_014879345.1 Anaerolineae bacterium
GTCTTCTCTTCGCCCAACAGCGAGAGGAACGCTTCCCGTTCCAGGTCGAGCATATACCACGGATCGACCCAGGCCGGCGCACTGAGGTCGCCGCCGGTGAGCACGTAAGCCAGCTTCTTGGCGATGACCACATCATGGTCACTGGCGTAGCCGCCCCAGTTGAGGCTCTTCACACCCACCACCAACGCCGCGTACACATCCCGTCCGGCCGCGTAAATCTTCTCCACTTCCGGCGGACGCGCCCCAATGGCAGCCAGTTGCAGCGCCCGCTGTTTGGCGATGGCTAAGCGATGGTCGCCGTTCATGGCGATAGTGTCGTCGTCGGTCAGATAACCCAGATCGCGGTTCTCCCAGGCACTCGTGCCAACCTTTGCCAGCCCGATTTGCTCAAACGCCGCCTGCACCACCGAAATCGGATCGGCATTCGGGTTTTTCATCGTCGGATTGACTTGGCGGCGCACCACTTCTTTACAACCGCCACCAGCCGGAATCAGCCCCACGCCCACTTCCACGAGACCCATGTAGCTCTCGTGATTGGCGACAGCTTCCCAGCCAGCCAGTGCCATTTCCACACCGCCACCCAGAGCCATACCCTGAACGGCCGTTACCACCGGTTTCGGTGCGTGGCGCAAATTGAACGTCAGACCTTGCAGGTCGCGGATCATCTTGTCCAAAATATCCCAGTGACCCGAAGCCGCCGCCACGCCAATGGCAAACAAATTCGCCCCAACGCAGAAGTTGTCGGCATCGTTGCCAATCACCATCGCGTCGAAATCGTTGCTCAAAATCTCCAAGGCTTCATGCCCCAGATTGATGATATTGTCGTCGATGGCGTTCATCTTGGCGTGGAATTCATAGAGCAGCACGCCATCGCCCATGTCGAGCAAACTGGCGCTGTCGTTGCCCGCCACTTCTTTGCCTGCCGCGTGCAAATCTTTAATCACCACGATATTTTTGTCCACGGCCAACGGTTGATACGACTTGGCATCCCAATCGTAGCAGCTTCCGTTTTCGTAGAAACTGTCGCAGCCAGCGGCCAACATCTCTTTGACCCACGGTGCGACTTCCAATCCAGCCGCTTCCATCTTTTCCACGGTTTCGGCCACGCCCAGCATGTCCCACATTTGGAACGGCCCCGCTTCGTGGGCAAAGCCCCAGCGCATGGCATCGTCGATGTCGCTCAGTTTATAGGCAATTTCCTGCGCCACATAAGCGGCATAGGCAAAGCCATAGAACAAGATGTCGCGGGCATAAGTAGCGGCGCGGTCGTCAAATTCCAGAAATTTCCGCAGCCGTTCGCCCAGTTCTTCCACCTTGCGCGTGGCGCTGATGGCATCAAAACGCGGACTGCCGCCGTCAACGTACTCTAGTGTTTCTGGATCAAGCGTCAGGAATACGCGCTTGCCATCGATAAAATCTTGTTTGTAGAAACCCTGCCCTGTTTTGTTACCGAGCCATTTGTTTTCGATCATCTGGGCCAAGAGAACGGCCGTTTTCTCTGGCTGTAAAATCTCACGGTAGCTGTCGTGGGGCACGCCTTCGTACAAATTTTTGTTGACGTGGCCCATCACATCCAGCCCCACCAAATCCATCAAACGGAACGTAGCGGTCTTGGGCCGGCCAATCTGCGGCCCGGTAATGGCGTCAATTTCAGCGATGGTGTAGCCGTTTTGCAGCCCATGCTCGATGCCGTATGAAGCCGCCACGGCAAAGAAACGGTTGCCGATGAAGTTGGGCGTGTCTTTACACACCACCACACCCTTGCCCAACACGTCCCGCCCAAATTCAACCATGAATTCGGTCACGGCCGGATCAGTTTCGGGCGTGGGAATGATTTCCAGCAATTTCAAGTAACGAGGAGGGTTGAAGAAATGGGTGCCTAAGAAACGAGAGCGGAAAGAGGGGGAACGGCCGTTTGTAATCTGATTGATCGGAATGCCAGAGGTGTTGCTGGAGATGATCGCGGTCGGCTTACACACCGCTTCCAGCTTCTCCATGAGCGCCTGCTTCGGTTCCAGCCGCTCAATAATTACCTCGACAACCCAATCACACTCAGCCAGAAGTTCAAAATCATCTTCTGTATTGCCGATGGTGATCAGATCGCCCCGATCCGGTCGCGCCAGATTGGCCGGTTTGGCTTTGACCATGCGGTCATACAAGCTTTGCACCAGCCGATTCCGCGCCTGCGGGTCGTCCTGCTCCTCAGCGCTCAGATTGGGCGTGGGAATATCGAGCAGCACCACCGGAATGCCGATATTGGC
>JACSSI010000055.1 GCA_014879345.1 Anaerolineae bacterium
CATTCTGAACGCAGTGAAGAATCCCGTACCTCTGGGATGCTTCGTTTCACTCAGCATGACACGAGTAAAACCCCATGACTTCCTAAAGAGCCACCACTCACTTAAGAACTACGCTTCATTCTGCTTTCTTCGCCTTAAAATTACGCACCATCTCTTTTATCTTTTGCGCAATCTTTTCGATGAGAACAAAAATAATGACATAGAACAGACCAAACAGGATAGGTTCTCCTGGCAGCGGTACCGTTTCCGGCGTTAAGTTCAACAGGGCGATCAAACTTTTGTTTATCACGATATATAGCATGGCGATGAGATACATGATAAAAATGTTTTTAAGCATTTCAACCAGATAATCACTAATCCGCTGCCAGGCTGTATCTTCCTGCCGTGGGCGTCTAGGATAAATGTTAAACATCATGCGCAACCCAGGATTGATAATGATGATGTTGAACATGCCCATGATAAGCCCCAATATCACCACAAAATCAATGAGATACTGCTGGTTGCCCAAACCAGTACCCCAGCCAATGAAAAAGTAAACAGCACCCGCCGCCCACCAGCGAATGATTAACGATATATTTCTATCGGTTAAGTATTTTTGAAAACGCCGTTTTTCCATTGTCTCTCAGCCTGCGATTAAAAACGTGCTTATTTAGGCATCCAGTTTGAGAAAGGAAGGAATTCGTTCCTTTCTCAAATTCATTGTCCTCATCAAATCTGCGCGGGTTTACTGCTTACCAAAGTAATCAACGAAATGACAAGTAAGCCTATGCCATAAATAGCGATGGAGCCAGCCACCAATAACCAACTACTTTGCACATCAGCCATGGTGATTGTTTTTTGCGCGGCGACGTCTGTTTGCATCAGGGTCATGTAAATATAACCAGCGCCTATCGCCAAAATGCCAGAGCCGACAAAGAGGATGAGTCCTCTGCGTTTATTATTTAACAGGTAGCCGTTAAATGCAGTGGTAATGCCAAATATGATGAACATGAACAGGTAGAAGCCGATCTGGTTGGCAAAAATTTTCGTGATTGCCAGAATATGGATTTGGGATGCGGCCAATTGACCGAGAGCCGTGATGAGCAGAATATAAACGGCCGTTTTCAACACAATATCTTTCATTATCTGCCTCCTTCCAAGCGGATGCGTTTCTCCGATTCCGGATCAAAGAAATGCACCCGATCCATATCAATATAAAGGTTAATCGTCTCGCCCACAGAATCAGCCAGATTATCTTTCAGGCTGGCAACATAAACATAGTCACCAATTTTTAAATGCACCAGTGAATGGTCGCCAAGAAATTCGTTGTTCGTCACCTCAGCCTGCAACATTTCTGCAGCCCCATTCGGTTCCAGGCTAAAACATTCAGCGCGCACACCCAAAATGATATTATTATCTGCATGAGCGCCAATTATCTTTAAGAGCGCTTCCGGCACAGCCATATCCATGCCAGGCGCCCCAAAACGCCCATCAATAATTTGTCCACTAAAGAAATTCATAGGGGGCGTGCCAATAAAGCCGCCCACAAAAATATTTTCCGGCCAATGATAGACATTCCTGGGGGTATCAATCTGCTGCACACGGCCGTTATCCATCACCACAATCCGGCTCGCCATCGTCATCGCTTCTGTCTGGTCATGCGTCACATAGATGAACGTATTGCCCAGTTGCCGATGCAATTTCGTTAACTCGCGGCGAGCCTGACCGCGTAATTTGGCGTCCAAATTACTGAGCGGTTCATCCATCAAAATCACATTCGCCAAACTGACAATAGAACGGCCCAACGCCACCCGCTGCCGCTGCCCGCCCGACAAATTACGCGGGTAACGATTTAACTCTTTCTTCAGCTCAACAATTTCGGCCGCATTCATCACCTTTTCATGAATAACATCGTCACTTTCATGTTTAATGATTTGGCTAAAGCCCATGTTTTGGTAAACCGACATATGCCCATAAAGCGCATAATTCTGGAAAACCATGGAGATATCTCGGTCGGCTGGCGCCACATCATTAATGCGATCACCGGATAAAATCATATCCCCTTCGGTTATACCTTCCAGACCAGCAATCATGCGTAAAACAGTGCTTTTACCGCAACCAGAAGGGCCAACCAGCACCACAAATTCACCATGCTCCACTTCAATGTCGAAGTCATAAACGGCCTGAACCCCACCAGGGTATATTTTGCTTACCTTATCTAAAATTAATTCTGGCATTGGGATATCCTTATTGCTGCAACGACGCCAAATCAATATTGTTGTCAACAATATAATTCTGTCGTTCGCGTGCCCGTTGTATACAGATTATTGAACCGGCTAAAGCCGATAAAGCGGTAGCCACCAACAAAGCCATCAAGAAAATTCGCATTGTGCCGGTGATCTCTTCTGGAACCCACAGCATACGTGCAAACTGGAAGAGCGCCATTGCCACACCCGCATACCCCCAGCGAATCGCATACACTTTCTGCCGCGCCGCCATCAGAAAAGCGACCAACGACAGAAAAATATTCAGCATCACAAAAACGCCCAACTGCACATCAACCGCCATGTGGTTTACATAAACGATGGTAAAAAGCGTATTGCCAGCAATATAGAGCAGGATAAGCTGTTGGCTGAGGGAATTTGCCAGATAAAGTCGTTTTTCATGTATTTTCATATCAGCTTCCTCACAAGCGGTTTGCCCTCTTTCAATCTTTGTACAAAAGTCATCACCGCCACAATGGCAAACAGAACCGACAAAACTATCATAATGGATTGCAACACAAGACCAGCATCAAAAACAAAGGTTGACGGCACATAATCTTCCATCGATGAAAAGTCGAGGGCGAGATAAGCGTTTTTATATTTGGGCAGCACTTGCAGGATGGTGATGGAATTCAAAGACATGTACACAGTGGCAATAAAAACGGCGATCAGTCCAAACAAGCCGGGTCTGTATTTATGCAGACCGAACATGAGCAATACCAAACCCAGGGCAATAAAAATAAGCGAAAGCGAGAATGCCTCTTTATTAAACACCTGCAACAATTTGTAATAATCAAATGTTTCCATGGTGCCATCATAAAACAAGGAATAGTATTGCGTCATAAAGCCCAAATAAAGCACAAACAGGGCAATACATACGGCTATTAACGCATATACCAATAGTGATTGAGTCTTCAATAAATAGTTTTTCACAATTCACCTCTAACGATGCCAGTCGCACCCAAAGGACTCTTTTTGGGTTCGTACCCTCTCCCCAACCCTCTCTCTTTGGGGAGGGTCAGGGTGGGGGTACGAACCTGTTTACGAACTTTTACTACATGAGAGGGAGAAGAAGTTTTCTCCCTCTCACATGAAACATACTACTCAGTCATCCGCGCATACGCATTGCGGTAGACATCAACGTAATCATCAATGCCAGCATTAACATAGAGCGCTTTCAAGGCTTCTACACTATCAACGGCCGTTTCCGCGCCGGTGATGTACAAGAAGATTTGATCAACTTGTTCTTCACCCACTGCCAACTGCCCCAACTTCGCCGTGTCTTGCTCTGTCAAAGAGAACACTGGCGGAACCAGGCGGAACAGCGGGTCTTCTGATTCGTAGGAAGTGGATTTGACGGGAGCGCCGATCCACAACGCCCATGCCTCTTCACCATGATTGATGGTGGTTTGCAGTTCAAAACCAATCTCTTTTTGGTAGCCAATCGGAATTTGAGAACCGATGAAGTCACGTAAGAAACCAGACATATCACAGCTCTTCAGTTCACAAGAAGCGTCTACCATCCATTCATTGAATTTGGGATATTCGATGCCATCAGGCGCCAAATAGGTTTCCCCTTCTAACAGGCCATAAGGAGGGCTGTAATTCTGAACAATGTGCCCGGCGTCACTGAAGAAGTAATCTAACAGGTAGAGAGCGGCATTGATTTCTTCTTCAGAGGCAGCGGTGGAAATGCCCCAACCGTCTGGTTTAATGACGCGGGTATTTTCTGTCCAGTGAATGAATTCATCAGAATCGCCAACGGTGGTCAGCGGGGGCAGCATACCGACAACATCGGGGTTAGAGGCTGTGGTGGAAGCAATCCAGTCATAGGTCATGAAACCAAATTGCTGCTGTCCGTCTGAATCATCTGCGGCATAGAGTGAATTACGGACATTGTCGGTCATGCTCGTGTCTGCAAACTCAGAGTGAATGAGACCTTCTTCATACAAGTCTTTGAGTAAATCAACACCAGCCAGGAAGGAATCTTCAGCGTAAGAGTATTGCAATTCGCCATTCGCATCCAGGTAGAAGCGTGCGGCATAGGAGTCAGAGCCATGTACACGTTGGCCGCCAAAGTAGTTCAAGAGGCGCAATACGTCTTCACGGTAGGATGTCTGGCGCACGAAGAATGGTGTAATTTCCGCACCGTCAATCACGTCGCCTGTGGTCACTTTGGACAGGGTATTGGGAGACAGTTCGATGACGCGCCATAAAGCAACGAGTTCATCCATGTCGTAAACGGCCGTTTCGCCCAAATACAGGTCAGACGGATTTTCCAGCTCAGGGTATGTTTCGGCAATGTAAGCCAACAGGGTGTCACGTGCCACGTCGCGGGTCAAAGTGCCACCAGCTGCTTCGTTTTGCAAGTCAACCACATTGGTTGCATTCCGATCCCAGAAACCTTCATAGGAAGGGGTTAGGGTGTGGGTTTCAGCTTCCAATGCTTCATCGGAATCAAGCAAAGCAGTGACCCAGGTTTCACGTCCGTCAAAAACGCGAGCATAGTTGCCAATTTCTGCCACATACGGGACGAAGTAAATGCCACCATCATAAGCCGTGATAGCTTTGGCGATATTGGGACTTGCCGCCAGATAAGCAGCGAAGTTTGGCATATGCTCCAGGTGATCATTCAAGCGCACGAAGTAACCTTGAGCGCCATAGCTCATGAAATCTTCAGCAATGCTGTTACCGCCATAAATGGCAGCATTATCAAAGCTGGTAGCCGCAGACACGTCCATCATTTCCCCGGCACTTTGATCCTGGATGGTCACATCATTAAGCTGAATGCCTAGTTGTTCTTGAATATACTGCCAGGTTGGTTTGAGCGCACCCTGAGAAATAACAGTGCCATCAGGCAGTTCCAGCGGCGTTGCTTGCTGGTAAGTGATGGTGCGCTGGTTGTTACCAGCAGCAATATTCAAATTCAAAGCGTCGGCCATCGCCATTTCTGGGGCGGCAACTTCTTCGGCTGGCACAGCTTCGGCTTCCATTTCAGCCGTTTCTGCAACAGCTTCTTCAACAGCCGCTTCTTCAGCCGCCGCTTCTTCTACCACAGCTTCTTCTTCAGCAACTGCAACTTCTTCGGTGGCCGCTTCTTCAACGGCAGGCGCTTCAGTGGGAGCTGGCTCGGCAGTTGGTTCTGCCTCAGGGTCAGACACACCGCCACAGGCTGTAAAAGCAACAACAGCCAAAATCATTAACAAAACTAACAACAAACTTTTACTATGGTTCTTCATTTCTTTCTCCTTTTTTGAGTAACTAGATGTTGAACAAAAATAATCTTGAAATCTCATTAAATTTTTCAGGCTATAAACCTCCTTCCTTTAATTTGGCTAAATTGGCTGTTATTTAGAATCTAACCTGCCAATCTTTGCCTTTACTCTTTATCCTTTCACACCGCCAAGGTTGACACCTCTGGCAAAATGACGCTGTATGTACGGATAAATAATCAACACGGGAATAATCGAACAAACTAACACGGCGAAGATGTAAGAATCTTCAGCATAAGGTAAATTGATTGGCATATCGTCAAACATCTTCTGATAGTTCTCAATCAAAATACGCATATAAACTTGGAGTGGTAATTCCATGGGGTTGGTCAGCAAAATTCTGGCCCAAAAATAGCCGTTCCACCGGGTTGTGGCATAGAACAAAGTAACGGTAGCTAAAGCCGCTTTGGACATAGGAATATAAATATCAGTTAGTAGTTGGAACTCGTTCGCGCCATCAATCAGCGCGGCTTCTTCAATCTCTTTTGGGATCGCCTGGAAGAAACTGCGCAGCAGGATGATATTGAAAGCCTGCACCCCAAATGCCACAATAATGCCCCAACGATTGGCAACACCCATATTGATATAGTTCAAATAAAGCGGAACCATACCGGCACTAAACCACATCGTAAACACAACCAGGAAGTTAAGCTGGCGGCGGAATAACAGCCGCTGTCTGGAAAGGGCATACGCGCCTGTGACGGAGACAAACATACTCCAGGCAGTACCAAACAAGGTATAGAAAAGGGTGTTGACAAAGGAAATCCACAATCCCTTATCCTGATAGATCAGTTTATAAACCTGAAAGGTAACATCCTTGGGCAGCAAGATGACTTGACCCGTTTCGTAGGCTGCTTTGCCGCTAATTGAAGCGGAAAAGGAGTAAAAAACTGGGTAAAAGGCCATGAGACTAAAGATAACGACCAACCCCACAGCAAATACTTTGAAAACAACTTCGGATCTACTTTGACGTTCCATAATAAACCTACCAGAGTGATGAATCTGAAATTTCGCGGCTGATAAAGTTGGCTCCCACTACCAGAGCAAAGCCAATGAGCGCCTCAAACATACCGGCGGCGGCGCCAATCGACTGATTGCCTCCTTCAAGCCCAATGCGGAAAACAAAGGTGCTTAGCACATCGGCCGTTTCATAGGTGTTGGCGTTGTAGAGCAAAATGACACGTTCATAGCCAACAGAGAGCATATTACCAATGCGCAGCACAATCATAATGATGAGCGTCGGCGCCATACCAGGGAAGGTAACGAAGCGGATTTCCTGGAGTTTGTTGCCCCCATCTACCTTGAGCGCCTCATATAAAACCGGCGAGATTGCCATGATGGCGGCAAAGTAGACAATGGAACTGTAACCCGCTTCCTTCCAGATACCGGTCATGATAAACACCGGCCTAAAATACTCAGCGTTTTGCATAATTTTGGTTGTTTCGCTGATAACACCCAGATTGATGAGGAATTGGGCAATAACCCCGGTGGTCACTTCCCCGTTGTATAACAAAGTCAGCACCAGACCAGTGATGGTGACCTCTGAAAGGAAGTGGGGTAAATAGGAAAATGTTTGGGTGATGCCGCGCAGCCCATTGCGCGTAATTTCGCTGAAGAAGATTGCCAGTAAGATCGGGATGGGAAAGCCAAAAATGAAACCATACAAGCTGATGACAAAGGTATTGCGGAAGGCACGCCAAAACTGAGGCGCCCAGGTGCCACTAACCAGTGAACCAAAATTCGCAAAGCCTACAAAATCACTTTCCCACACGCCCAGGTTGGGTTGGTAATTTTTGAAAGCGATCAATAACCCGGCCAGCGGCTTGTAAAACCATAGACCATACCAAATGATGATGGGTAGCAAGAGCAAGTACAGCCGATAATCAGAAAGGATCGTTACTGTATATTTCAAGAACCTGTTTTGTTCGGCATCATTTTTTTCTTCGTATCTGTGTTCAGCCATAATTAAATCCTCGCTTTTTTGCTAAAATCTTAGTCCTTTGCCCAGGTGAGTTGAGATTCACCTGCAGGGATGGGAAAGCGGATGAGATCAAGGATGGGGTCGGTGCGTACTGGGATGGGTTGGTTGTTGCAATGGAGCGTAACGGCCGTTTCCTTCAAACTTATCCAATTTTCCCGACAGCTCATAATCACACAGGTTTCTGTTGAGCGTGCAATGGCTACAGGCGTGGTCGCCATTGCTTGCAGGTCGCCATTGAGCCATAAATTGGTCATGCCGCCCGCCCAGAATTCACCCGTGGCGGGGTTGGCTACTACCCAGTCAGCATCTGTTGACAGCAGTTCCGGGATGACGAGGCGTGAACGGCCGTTTGCAAAAGCAGCTATTCGTGTCACCCCATCTCGTGTTATCTGAACGGCCGTTCCCCCTTCACAAGGTAGCTCAATGACCTCAGCCGGTTCAGTGCCTGCGTCGGCCATATCCAGCGCCACCAGGAAGCGGGTCTGCTGACACATGTCTACCGGTGACAGCACCAGCGAGTGCTGCGTGTGGCGGATAATCCATTCGGGCTTGGCCGAAGTGGGATTGGCGGTGATTTCGATTTCACGGTAATCGTGGTTGAGCGGATTGGGCGCAACGGCCGTTACCACCATCTGTGTGCCAGGGTTTTGATACGTGAACTGGTTAATGCTCGTTTGTTCCGCCGCCGTATCCGTTTGTAACAGCCATTGATACTCATGGGATGTCGTCGATTGCAAATCGTCGCAAATCAACACCAAATCATCGCCCACCAGCACCATTTGGCGGCGGTATTGGGACAATTTCAAGTCTGAGTGGTAAGCGCCTGCCGCTTCGCCGTGAACATAGGTCAGACCCGGAGCCGTAAACCAATTCTGTAAACGGCCGCCCCACGCCTGGTCCAGGCCATCATAGGCGTTGTAGCCGCCTTCGTTGTATTGCCCGCGCCCATCGACCAGAATAGTGGAGTGATTGCGGGTCAGTTTGTCTTTGCTGTAACCGGGATCCACCGATAAATAATCAGCGCCGCGCATCAGGATGAAGCTGTTTTCATCGGGATGTTCATGGCTGGCTTTGATGGTGTCCCAGTTGTTTTTTCTGTCGATGGCGTGGCCGAGCTGCCAGCCGCGAGCGCCGTTGGGTGTGCCGCATTTGAAGGCCAAATAGGTTGCGTCATCCTGCCAACTGCTGCGCGTGGTTAAGAGACCCATATCGGGGAAAACGGCCGTTTTCGCCAATGCTTCCACCGGTTTCGGCGCAACTGACGGGTCGAACCACACAAAATCTAGCCATGCTTCGGGCAGCAGCCCCGGTTTCACCATGCCTTCTTTGCCTTCCCGCTCCCATTCGCCAATTTCCTCAAAATGATTTGCCAGCCACTGCGCTTCGCCAATGTTATACAGGCTGGCAAGGCGGTAGAGAATCATGCGGGAATGGGCGCTGCGCCGGTCATGGCAGTCGCCAAAATTGGCGGTATCGACAAGATTCGGGCCGCCCAGGTGCAGCCGATGGTGGAACGAGCGGCGCAAAAAGTCAGAATCGTGCAGGTCAACGCCGCATTCTTCTTGAAACAGGTGCGCCGGAATGAGCAGCCAGGGGAAGCCATAACGCCAGTAAACCACACCTTCATAGTCAGAGCCGTCTTCCGGGAAGACAGACAGTACAATTTTGAAGTTTTCCACAGCGCGATCCAGCCAACCTTGCGCATTGGTATGCTCTTTGAGCAAGGCCGCCGATGCCACAGCCAGGCCACCGTAACAAATCCAGTTATGATTTTGCCAGTAAGCCGATCCCCAATACCGATCCTCAGTCGCCAGCGCGTAATCATACATGCGGATGCTTTGCAAAATCAGCTTGTCGCGCAGGGCGATGCGTTCATCTTCTGGCATCACATCACCCACCCAGGCATAGGCCAGACCCAGACCAAAGAGCAGCCAGGCGGCGTCTAAATCATGATCCGGTTTCCGCGCCAGGCCCCAACTGGGATAACCAATGCCGACTTTGATCCAGTTGCGCATGGTATTCAGGTAAGATTCGTCTTCGGTGAGCAAGTAAGCCAGCGCCATATTCGCCACCGCCATGCCAATGTAGGTGATGGAATCGCGGGGATGCTCGGCCGCTGGCAGATAGCAGTCATACGATTTTGCCTGTGTTAACAGACGCGCCATCTGCTCGGTGTGGCTTGTTTGGCTCAATTCGCGCCATTCTTCAAGAGAATGCGCCCGTAAAAAAAGTAGATTTGTCATTTATCGTTGTTCGATGGTTGTTCGGTATCGTTGATGGACGCCAATGGTGCGGCCAATTAAGACAAGTCGCGGCTGTTGGGGATAACGAGACGTGCCGGGTGCTTTGCCGATGAGAAGGGTAAACGGCCGTTCTCCCGCCAACGTTAAGCGATAATTATTTTCATTAAACGCAATATCAAGGGTGACTGTTTTATCAATCTGCTTTTGTGCCTGGAGAGTGATAAAAGAAGCTGGCCCATCTGCCGCCAACGTGCCTGATAACGGCTCCAACTCGCCCAGGAATGTTACATCACCATCCAGATGGAAAACCCAATCAAAGGTACGTGGTTTGTTAGATTGCACCGCCAATTCATCCCAAATGGTGTCATTGAGCAGTTTTGTGGTGCGATCAAAATGAACGCCAGGGTAAGCATCAGGAGCGGTCACGTAAAGCGAATGACCCGTCCAGTCCAGTAATTCGCCGCCGCATTGGGCATGGGATTGCCCGTCAACCACCAGGGTGTTGTGGGCATAGCTGTGGGGATACCACGCTCTACGCGCCTCCAGACCATACAACGGACAGCCCGCCTCTTTAGAAAAGGGCCAAACCGTCAAACTTAGCCGATCAAAATGGTGGTGTGAACCACGATACGGCCCAAACGGAACCAACGCCGCCAACTCTTTTTCAGAGCGCAAAATGGCGATGCCAGATTCTTTGAGGAAGGTACTCCCTGAGCCTGTCGAAGGGAAGCTTGTCGAAGGGCCGTTCCCTGAGCTTGTCGAAGGGGTCGAAGTGACCGATGCGCCGTACAACAACGCCGCCCAATTGTCTCGCGCCGCACCGCGACGGGTGTAAGCGGCAGATAGCGCAGCCGCAAAAAGTGGCTCTGGTGCTGCACTGTTCAAAATTTCATACGCCTGGCAAATTTCTGAATCATAGATGCTGTCTTGCCAGTAAGAACCGTCACCCAAATCGACTATGGAGCCATCAGGCCAGGCCAATTGGGCAAAGGCGCAGCCCATGCTCGTTATGCTCTGACCCTGGCTGTCCGTGACGGAGTAGAGGTCGATGCCATTGGTTTTAGCAGCTTCGGCCAGAATCAAATCAGCCAGTAAGACGAAGTTGTGATAGTAGGGTGTGGCTTCATATTCGAGGCCATCTGCCCAGATTGCCTGCTCCAGATGGGGCTTAAATCCGGCGGGGGCTTCAATGGCGCGGTCAACCAGCGCTGTATCGTTCAAGGCAAAACCGAGACAACCCAGGGTGACGTTTAACCAGGCCATGTAATTGCTTTCAACTTTGTCTTGAGCAATGAGATTGTCTTGGGCGCGGGTGATAACGGCCGTTAACGGTTCCCATAAATCCCGTTTCAAGCGTTCCTGCTGCGCGGTTGTTAGCGTATCAACCACCAAATCATAGGCATGAATGAGCGGCACAGCCCACAACGCTTCGGTAAGCGCCTGGTTGAAAGCATGGCCGGTCAGCATCCAGGATTCGGCGTCAGCCCGCCCGTCTAACCGGGTGTAGAAATCGGCGTATTGGTTGAGGATGGAAACGGCCGTTTCGGCATACGCAGCACAAACGTTTTCCCGTCCACTTTCCGAGCCTAACACCTGATACGCCATCCCTGCTTCTCGCGCCAAATCCGCAAGCTGCCGATGCCGCCACACGCGCCAGGCCGCGTCATACTTCTCGCCGACTAATACATGCCCTTCTGGACACATATGCTTGTCGGGCAAATTACCATCATACGTCAGCGGCTGCCAATGGTCTGGACACACATAGTTGTGAATCCAGCCACCCGCTTCCACCGGCACCTGAGCACCCTGGCTCTGCCACGCTTCTACGCGATGTTGCAGCGCTTGCCAGTTAGCAGCCCATGTTGGTGATTCACTTTTCTTTTTGGCCTGTTTAATAGTGGCCGCAGAAAATAAACGCATGATGTCCTCAGATTGCTTCCTCTTCAGAATGGTCCAATCTTTGAGATTAGACCATTCTCAGGGGTCTATTACGCAAAATACAGTCCACCGTTCACTTCCATCAGTTCGCCGGTGATAAAACAACCCATATCAGAAACCAGATAGAGCGCCGCATTTGCCACATCATCGGGCGTGCCGCCGCGTCCCAGCGGGGTTTTGCTGATGATGGCTTCCTGCACAGCGTCGGGGGTGAAGGTGTTGTGGAAGGTGGTGTTGGCGATGAAGCCAGGCGCTAAGGCATTGACGGTGATACGGCGACCGCCCAATTCTTTCGCCATGCCGCGTGTGAAGCCAATCACGGCCGCTTTGGAAGCAGAATAAATAACGGAGCCATTGCCGCCGCCATCGTGCGCCGCCAAAGAAGACAAATTGACGATACGGCCGCCTTCTGGCATGTGGGACAGTACAGCACGGGTGCAGTAGAAGGTGCTGCTAAAGTTGACGTTCATGACATTGTGGAAATGCTCGTCGCTCATTTCAGAAGTCAGCACACGCCCCAGCAGTCCGCCAGCATTGTTGATGAGGATGTCGATTTTGCCGCCCAATAACTCGGCCGCTTCGGCCATCACTTTGTTGACCTGGGCGCTGTCGGTGGCGTCTAAAGGTAGGCCGTAGATGGTTTGTCCTGGCTCTGCGAATTCTTCAAAGTCGCTGGTGAAATAGGTTGCCACAACGGTCGCGCCGCAACGAGCGAGCGCCAGTGAAAATGCTTTGCCAATGCCGATATTACCGCCAGTGATAACGGCCGTTTTCCCAGTTAAATCAATGTTCATTGTTCATCTCCTGTGTTGTCTTCCGCTGGCAGGGGGCAGCAGAGAATAGGTAGGCAAGTGAAACCTATCTCCGTCTGCCCTATGCCATTGCGGAGGAAAAGAAAAGCTGATTAGGTTGTGTGTTGTGGCTTATCGCGGCGCAGCGGCCGTTGACGAGCGCACCACAAGTTGGGGGCGAAGAATTTGATGCCCCGGTTCTTCTATTATCGTTCCCTGTAACCGCGCTACTAACCGTGCCACAGCCAGGCTTGCAATTTTTTCAATCGGCTGCCGAATCGTGGTTAAAGGCGGCTGTACCACTTCAGTTAAGGTAATATCATCTACGCCCACCACAGATAAATCAGTGGGAATGGTCATGCCCAGGTCTCTGGCGCCAGCATAAGCACCAAAAGCGAACATATCGTTGATGGCGAAGATGGCGGTGGGCGGATTGGCGCGGCTGAGTAGTTCTTGTGTACCCTGGCGACCCAGGTC
>JACSSI010000932.1 GCA_014879345.1 Anaerolineae bacterium
ATACTGCCACACTGGAATTTCCTCGGCCGCCAGCAAGCCCATGCGATCCATCAGCAAATAGGTGTAGGGGTGGTTGGGATAATGCCCCGTGCGCACAAAATTGGCGTTGTACTCCTGGATAATCTCAAAATCACGCCGGATTTTGTCCCACGTGGCCGTGCGCCCACTGTCGGGCCAATCTTCATGCCGGGCGATACCCGCCAGAAAATACGGCTCACCGTTTAGGAGCAGTTGATGGCCGTCTGTGGTGATGGTGCGTACCCCAAATTGGCTCATGAACGTGTCGGTCTGGTCGCCAGCGGTTAGCGTGGCTTCCAGCACATAAAGTGCCGGATTTGCTGGTGACCACAAGTCTGGATTGGGTATGGCTAACTCAGCCGTCGGCACGACCAGCACTTGCCCCGGCTCCACCTTCACTTTGATGGTGACTGGCTCGCCCACGACCTCGCCAGCAATGGCGCTGGGCTGGGGGTCGGTGAGCCACGCCTCTGACGTGGGGTCTGTGGCGCGGACTTGCAGGGTTAGTTCCCCTTTTTGTGCTTCATTGCCTGCGTTGTGGAGGAGGACGGTGGTGTCTAGTTGCCCCGTTAAATCGGGTGTTGCCACATCAGCCCGGGCAATCCAGAGAGGCGGGGTTGCTTCCAAGTAGAAATCCTGGATAACGCCAGCGTAGTTCCACCAGTCTGGTTTAATGCCAGGCACCATGTCATTGCGACTGTCCCACGCGGGGTTGTCGATGCGAATGGCGATGCTGTTTTCGCCGCTATCGCTGTTTTCGCCGCCATAGTTGAGAACGGGCGCGGCGTCCAGGGCAAACGGTGTGTAACCCCCTTCGTGATACCCCAGCCATTGCCCGTTGACCCACACATCAGCCACGTAATTGATTGCCAGGGCGTTAAACGTCACCCGTTGCCCTTCCCATTCGGCCGGAACGGTGAAATCGCGGCGATACCAGATGCCGCCTTCTACTTTTTCAGGGCCAGTGGGGGTCATGGTGTTTTCGACACCGGGCAGTTCTTTTTCTTGCCATGTGCTGTCGTCGTAATCGGGTTGGAAACGGCCGTTTGCTTCTGCTTCAATCGCGGCCAATCCATTAACTCCGCGACCCGCCAGGGTGAGGTCGGTATCGACGCGGACGCGCTCTTTGAGCCAGGTTCCGGCCAAATCGAGACGAGCGCGTGTTTGCGGATCAAAACTGGGCAACGGATAGCCTGCTTGCCAAGCGATAGCTATGTCCTCGCCCGTGTTTGTTTTTGCTGGTTGAAAGGAGAGGGTGGGCAGGAGCGTGTTGGCATCCGTTCCCACCGTCGCCGCGCCTACAGGTGTTTCATGCACCACCCGATTTTCTGGCTGGCAAGCGGTCATAAAGAGAGCCAGCAAAACAAAAAATATGCCGATTTGAGGAGATGATTTCATAATGTCTTATGCAGAGTATCTTTTCAAAGAGATAGCAACAATAAGATGGAATTTATTACAAAGGGACAAAGGGACGAAGGAACAAAGGTTTTTCTTGGTATCTTTGTTTCTTCGTCCCTTTGTAATAAAAATAATTCTTAAAGACCATGCCCAAAGGGGAACAAAACGGCCGTTCCCGTTTGACCAGCCTGTGGAAAATCAGCGGCAGTGCGCGGCCAGGTGAAGGAGAGTTTGCCCGTAAACGGTGCGTCCCCAAAAAGCAGATCCGCGACGCCAACCGATTCCGTGCCAGGGAGCCAGGCGGCGACCCAGGCGTTGGCTTTGTCCAGGTGGTCGGTGATGAGTAACGGCCGTCCTGAAATCAAAATCACCACAACTTTTTCGCATTGTGCCGCCACTCGTTCCAGCAGTTGAGCATCTGCTTCTGGTAAGTGCATATCGGGGCGGTCGCCGTACCCTTCCACATACAAATGCTCGTTCAAAACTACAATGCCCACTTCAGCTTTGGTGGATTGGTTGAAGGTGCCATCTGGGGAATAGGAAACGGCCGTTTCCTCGTCCACCAGCGCTTGAATACCCTGCAAAATAGTAGAGCCGGGTGTGATTGCGCCTTCGCCACCCATCCAGTTGACTGTCCAGCCGCCACAGCAGAGACCAATGTCATCGGCGGCTTGTCCGGCCACAAACAGGGTGGCGGTTTCTTTGGCAAGGGGCAGAAGTTGCGCGTCATTTTTGAGCAGAACGGCCGATTTTTGCACAGCTTCTCGGGCGATTTGGCGGTGGGCGTCACAGCCCATTTGGGGGAGCAAAGCGCCATCTTGCAACGGGGAATCAAACAA
>JACSSI010000933.1 GCA_014879345.1 Anaerolineae bacterium
AAAAAGCGGTGGAACTATTGGGCTGTCACCAGTGAAACCCATCTCTTTTCTGTGACGGTAAGCAACATCGATTACTCGGGTCTCGTGTTTGTCTACGTGGCGGATTTTGCCAACGACATGCTTAACGAGATGACCCAAATTGTGCCGCTGGGACGGGGCTGTAATCTGCCCGACACGGTTAACGCGGACGTGGTATTCGCCCGTGACGGGCTGCGCGTGGACATGGTGCAAACAGAGAATGGCGTCGATTTAGCCGTAGACATTGCTGATTTTGAAGGGTTGGCACTCACCGCCAATTTCATGATTACCACCCCACCCGGTCATGAAACGCTCAACGTCGTCGTTCCCTGGGATGAGCAAACCTTCCAGTTCACCAGCAAGCAAAACACGCTGCCAGCGGTAGGAACCGTCAAATTTGGCGATGAAACTATTCAGTTCAGCGGCGAACAAAGCTTTGCCTGTCTCGATTATGGACGAGGGATTTGGCCGCGCGATTGTGTGTGGAATTGGGGAAGTGCTTCTGGGAGGCAAAACGGCCGTTCTCTAGGCTTAAATCTTGGCGGACAATGGACGGATGGGACAGGCATGACGGAAAATGGCATTTGCGTTAACGGGAAGCTATCCAAAATCTCTGAAGACTTGCATTGGCAGTATGACAAAAACAATTTCATGCGACCCTGGCGCATTACAGATCCATCTGGCAGCATCGATCTGACGTTTACGCCCTTTATGGAACGAGTCGCCGCCAGCAATTTGTGGCTGGTGAAATCAGAAGTGCATCAGATGTTTGGGCGCTACAATGGCACTGCTAAAACGGCCGTTGGCGAAAGCGTTCTCGTCGAAAACCTAATCGGTTGGGCCGAAGACCACGTCGCCAAATGGTAAAAATGTGACACGGATTTCGCAGATAAACACGGATAAAATCAAAAAAAGAATCCGTGTTTTCCGTGTTCATCCGTGTCCTAAAATAAGGATCAAACAATGGAACGACAAAATATTTCGAGCGGCGCACCGTGGGAAGCGACGGTTGGATACTCAAGAGCGGTACGGGTGGGGCCGTTTATTCAGGTGGCGGGGACAACGGCCACTTCGACAAGCTCAGCACAGAGCGTTACCCCCCAACGCCAACCCATCGCACCCCACGACCCATACGGACAAACCATCGCCATCCTGGAGAAAATCCAGCAGGCGCTGGCCGAAGCCGGTGCGACGATGGCGGATGTGGTGCGCACACGCATGTATGTCGTCAATATTGAGGATTGGGAAGAGATTGGCCGCGCCCACGGCGAATTTTTCCGCGACATTCGCCCCGCCGCCACGATGGTGGAAGTCAGCCGCCTCATCGACCCGGAGTTATTGGTGGAGATTGAAGTGGATGCGATTATGATAGAAAAAGAAGATTAACCGCAGAGAACACAGAGGGCGCAGAGGGTTCTCTCTTTTTCTCCGCGCTCTCTGCACCCTCTGCGGTTCAAAGATTTTCAACGTTTTTCACCCACGAGGACGATGTTGGTCGGGGGATAAAGCAGCGGAAGTAAACGGCCGTTTTCCCCCATTTCATACAGCGCCACCTTCCCTTGCCAACGATTCTCCACAATCCAGGGATTGGTATAGACACGGGAGCCGGTCTGGGGTTCATTGGGGTTCTCGACCACGAAAAAACCGGCCGTTTGCAGCGCCGCCTTCCAATGGCTGAAGCCCCAGAAGGCAAACTCCTCGTGCATTTCGCTGTCCCAGTTGTCGGTGTAATCTTTTTTGCTCATGAATTCGCAAGCTGAACGGAGAGGCAAGATGGCGTAGGTCTCGCCGTCGATTTTGGTGAGGCGGTATTGAATTTCGGTCTCGGCGGTGCGCTGTCCCGTCGCCCGCGCACCGCTTAGAAAATCACGGGCAAATCGTTGAAAACGGCCGTTTGTACTCAAACCCTGCAAATGGTCAGCCAGCGCGTCCGCGTCGGCACAGTCGCGGAAAATGTCATCGGTATGGCCGTCGCTGCTGTTGAGCCACAGATAGACCTCCCGTTCCCCATTTTCTGGCCCGACCACATCACGCATCACAAAACGGCCGTTTCGTGCCGTCTGCCTATATTTTTCTGCCAAATACGCCCGCACCGTCTCTTCCTGCGCATCATACGACCACAGTTCATGCAGGGTCGAATTGCAGAGCGTGGTGTCGATGCTGTTGGCCTCGAAGAGGGGCTGGGTGATGTTGCGCTGGTGGAAAAAGACAAAACTGCCGCCAAAATCACCGGC
>JACSSI010000934.1 GCA_014879345.1 Anaerolineae bacterium
TTAAAAGTTTAATCATCACAGCGGATCAACAACGGCGACGCTAACACCCGCCGGGCTACCACCCGCCACATGCAACCCGCAACTTGCCACAGTAAAGGAGTTTAAAATTATGAGCGAAACAAAGAAGGTAGTATTCAGCGGTATCCAGCCGACAGGTAACATTCATCTTGGCAATTATTTGGGTGCGGTTAAAAATTGGGTAGCACATCAAGAAGAAAAGGTGAATTATTTCTGCATCGTTGATTTGCACAGTTTGACCGTGCCGCAAGACCCGGAAAATTTGCGTTTTCAAACACGGTCGATGGCGGCGATGCTGCTAGCGTGTGGCTTGGATCCGGAGAAATCGACGGTGTTTATCCAAAGCCATGTGAAGGCACATGCGGAAGGGTGCTGGATGTTGAATTGCATCACGCCGCTCGGTTGGTTGCATCGGATGACCCAGTACAAAGACAAAGCAGCCAAGCAGGAAAGCGTCTTGACAGGTTTGCTCGACTATCCCGTGCTGATGGCTGGCGACATCATCTTTTACGATGCAGACGAAGTACCAGTCGGTGAAGACCAGAAGCAGCATGTGGAATTGGCGCGTGACATCGCCCAGCGCTTTAACAGTCTCTACGAAGAGGAGTTTTTTGTGATACCAAAGCCTGTAATTCCTGAGTTTGGGGCGCGGGTAATGGGACTGGATGATCCAACGGCAAAAATGTCGAAGAGTTCGGCCGATAAGCGGGGTCATGCGATTCGGCTGCTGGATGATCCGAAGGAAATCATGCGCTCGTTCAAGCGGGCTGTCACCGATTCTGACAATGAGATTGCCTTCTCGAATGATCCGGAGAAAGCGGGCGTCAATAATTTGCTGGGCATCTACAAAGCGGTCACGGGAAAAAGCCAGGAAGATGTGTTGGCAGATTTTGCGAATGCGCGGGGTTATGGCGACTTGAAGGTGGGTGTGGCCGAAGTGGTGATTGAGATGTTGGCTCCGATTCAGGAACGGTATCATAACTTGATGGCGGATACGGCCGAACTGGATCGCTTGATGGCGATTGGGGCGGCGCAGGCGCAAGCGGTATCGCAGCCAAAAGTGGATCGGATGAAAGAGATGATGGGGCTGGTGATGCCGGGATAAAAGTGGCAGAGTTGCAGGTTGCAAAGTGGCTTGCAATTCTAGCTTTGTGTGATTGGTTAAAGGTGACGTATGGACAAACGGCCGTTTCTATTCCTAATTCTATTGCTTATAATGACATCCTTGGCCTGTGGGCTGGTCTCGACACCCACGCCTGAACCGACGCCGATTCCGACGATTACGTTGGCGCCGGTGGTGGTTGTGGTGACAGAGGCTCCTGTTGAAACGGCTTCGGATGAGATTGCCACGGCCGTTTTGCCGACTGTGACTGTGGAAAATGTTGAAATGGTCGTTCCCACCGAAGAACCGACAGTAGAAACTGTGGAGCCTGAAATTGAGACTCCATTGCCTGTCGTGGATGGCGAGGTATTGGGTCCGGGTCAGCAAGATTCACGCACATTGACTGGCGGTGGTGAAGAAACGTACCTCATTGATGGGGTAAAGTTTATGCCTCGGTTTGTCTTTGCAGAGACGGCGGATGAGATTGACTTGCTGTTGTCTGTCGATGGCACTGAGGCTAACTTTAGCGGCCCCGGTGGCTCTGAGGTTTTGGTATTCACGGCGGATGATAACGGCCGTTTTGACCTGACCATCCGCAATGAGAGCGAAGCCAGTGGTGAGTACATCCTTTACCTCTACGATGCCGCCCAAGCCGTGCCAGGCGCCGTCCATCAGCCAAACGTAGCGCTGGTCGCTGGCACAACCGCCCAATTCCAGGTGGAATCGCGTGGCGGTCGGCCTGTGCTCATCTTTGTCGATCCCATTGATCAAAGCGACATCAGCGTCACCATCGCCACCGCTGAGGGGCAAACCATCGCCGATGCCAACTACAGCGGCCCCGGTTCCGCCGAAGCTGCCTTTGTGCTGCCCTTAGAAACCACTCGCTACACCGTTAGCGTGAAAGAGATAAATAATGCACCGTCACAAATCAATGTGCTGTTGGTGCCGTTAGAGTAGTGCGTAATGCGTAATGCGTAGTGTACTTTCGCCTACGTACTACGCTCTACGCACTACGTTCTACGTTTAAAATGGAGAGACGACAATGCTTGTAGTAATTGATAACTACGATTCGTTTACTTATAACTTGGTGCAATATTTTGGGGAATTGGGGCAGGAAATT
>JACSSI010000935.1 GCA_014879345.1 Anaerolineae bacterium
TGGTACATGAGGTTGTTGTCTTCTTCGACAATACCAATATCTTCCAAATGTATCATGGCGTATTATGATTCCGATTCCATATCCATACCGCCACTTACAGTCAAATCAAATTCACGGGTAACGCTACGGCCGTCCGCCAGTGTAGCTGTGACCGTAACAATCCAGTCACCGCCCATCGTCCATTCAAACGGAACCTCGTAAACACCTGCTTGACCGGCATCAACGCTGGCCAATACGGGCTCCATTCCTGCATGAGTCATATCGCCGCGAATTTCTAGAGAGGCGTCATTAATTGGTTCATCATTCGTGTCTGTTAACGTGATGCGCAAGGTAGCTGAACCAACAACTGGCGCAGTTGGTTCAACTGCCAACGTCATATTAATATCAGAAGCTGATTCGTTTTGAGATGATGAGCGGCGGCATCCACCTACAATAACGCTAAGTAATACAAACGTTATTATGATAATGTAACGCATGTTATCTCCTGTTACTGGCGTACTTCTGCCGTAATTTGCATGTCACCAGTAAGTTCAAAGCGTAAAGTCAGTGGTATCGTGTCGCCAATCGACATCGGCCCCGTTACGCCAATGAGCATGATATGCATACCACCCTGCTTAAATTCAACTTCACCCCCGGCCGGAACTTCCACTGCATCCAAAGGTTCCATACCCATCGTACCATTCTCTTTGGCTACAGTCTGATGCATCTCGGCTGTAGCCAAAGAGCTGGAAACGCTCAACAGCCTATCCGCTTCATCCCCCTCATTCATCAAGCGAAAATAAATGGCACCGTTGCCACCTTCCATAGCCGGTGATCGTGCCCAAGCATTATCGACGCTTAATCTTGGCTCCGATGGCATACCACCACAGGCAGACAAGCTAACTAAAACGAACAAAATTGCTGTAAAAATCCATTGACGCATGAGAGTCGTTCTCCTCGTATTAAGAACCACCGACAGTAGCGTAGCCCGCCTCTTCCCAGGCAGCTAATCCCCCACGAATGGCTTTCACCTTTGTATAACCGAGTTCCATTAGAATAGCAGCCGCACGGGCGCTGGATTCTTCGCTTGGTCAGGTGCAGTAGGTAATAACTTCTGCGTCGCGCGGCAGCTCCTGGTATCGGGCCTGAAGCTCACTCAAAGGAATAGAAAGCGCATCGGGGATGTGCGCCTCGGCGTATTCCTGGGTGCTGCGCACATCTACGATGACGGCCGTGCCCTTCTCAAACCGTTCCCTGGTTTCTGCCACGGAGATACGCGGCACATCTGGGTAGGGCAGGCCGGAGTCGTCGTGCTCATCGGGTACGTCAACTGCGGATGGCGGATTGGTCTGGTACAACAGTAAGCTCAGCGCAATAAGTCCACCGCCGATAACGAGAATGAGTGGCAGCCAGGGAATTGGTCGGCGCATTTTAGTAGGTTGGCGTGACGCTTTCGTGGCCGTTGCCAGGGCAACGGCCGTGCCACAGGCTGTACAAAAGCGTGAATTGAGTTCCAGACTTTCACCACACTGAGTACAAAATTGATCAGACATTTTTTCTCTCCATTGTTAATCTAAAAGGTATTGGACATCTTGCAAAATATCTTCATCCGGCGTGCCGAAAGCATAACTCAGGCGCAAACGGCCGTCCTGGTCCACCAGAAAGACGCGGGCGGTATGTTCCATGGTATACGCGGCGGCCGAATCTTTCAGCGCAACTTTTGCGGCGTAAATGCCGTAGGCATCAAACACTGTTTGCAATTCTTCGGACGTTCCAGTCAAGCCAATAATCTCCGGGTGAAAGTTGGAAACGTATTGGCCCAACCGCTCCGGTGTATCACGCTCCGGATCCACGGTGATAAAGACAAACTGCACGTTTTCGGTCTCATCGCCTAATCCTTCCATTATTCGTTTTGCTTCGGCCAATGTTGTTGGGCAGACATCCGGACAGGAGGTGAACCCAAAAAACATGAGCACGATCTTGCCGCGCTGATCGCTGAGGCGAAACGGCTGTCCCTCCGTCGTCGTTAGCGTAAAGTCCTCAGCTGATATGCCTTCTGGATATTCGGTTCCCTTAAACGTATAAGGTTGGCAGGCCGCCAACAGCAGGGCCAGTCCTAACCAGAAGAGCAAACGCATTTTCCCAAGCATCTCTTTACTCCAATGTTAGTAAGAAAGCGACCAGAGCATCTATTTGTTCTTTGGTCAACGCTTCCTCATAATTTTGATACATGACCCCTGCTGTGAAGCCGTCTACCAC
>JACSSI010000936.1 GCA_014879345.1 Anaerolineae bacterium
TTCCTTATTGAGTTGGTTCCAGTTTTGTACACAGTATAAAAAAGACGAGCATTCCGGGAATCAGGCTGTTGGGGAGGGTTACGGCTGGTCAGGAGAATGGTTTTTGCCTGGTCAGATGACCAGTACGATGGCTGGCAAATTGTCAACTGAGTGACAGTTTGCCAACCATCCTATATGTTTTATCTTACGTCACAGAAGCGCCCCATCCCATTCCGTTCTCTATCGTGGCTGGTTCCCAGGGCAATGAACCAGTCACCTGCCATACCGTCACCACTGCTTCGATTTCTTGCTGACCCAGCGCCCTGGCAACAGAAATACGATGATGACCATCACGCACAAAATAAACGCCGCTCACCTGAACCAGGTCTACAGGAGGGAGCGGGTCGCCAGCCAGGTGGGTCATTGCCACGCTCAACCATTTCTGACGGCTGTGACTTTGGCGAGGGTGGAAACCATAGTCAAAATCATGGCAGCGATCATCGCTGCCCCGAATTTGCTTTACCGGTACGGATAGTGTTCCGGCATGATGTTGATTGCTGATCTGACACTGCTGCTTCACTGTTTCCAGGTCGAATAACTGAAACGGCCGTCGCCGCAGCCAGGCTGTCAAGCGAGCCAGATGGCCTTGCCAGCAAACTCGTTCATACAAGCGCACGGCCGCCAAGACAATGTTGTGATCTCTATTTTCCCAGGAACCCGTTTTCCTTTGGGTGTGCATCGTTGACATCTGCCAACTAAAAGAATTCAATTCGTTCATCTTATCTCTCGCTACCAATCGCAAAGCTGGGTAAATGCTTTTTGAATCTGATTGGCAATCTGTTTTTAGGGCTCTTTGGCGCGAATGGTGTCACGCACATCTACGTTGTAAACAATGTCATCCAGTTCAATAACCAGCCAGGGCGACCCTTCGTCCGCCCAGGTTACGGATGACAGTGATGGCAGCAGGACGCCGTGATAAGTGTCCCAAGCCAGAATATCTAGCTGCCATAGAATTTTTTCGGCGTCGGCAGCGTCTCGGAAGCGCAGGGCTTCCATGTGGGTAATCAAGCCTGTGTCCGGATCAAATGAGACAGTGAACGTGTCTTCACCTGCCGCAAAAGGAACGATGAGCAGGGCGGTGTTTTCGTTAACAGCTTGCCAGCGCACACGCGGATCGGTGATGAAAATGGAGGGAAACCAGATCGATTCACCCCACAGGCCAAGATTGGCGGCGCTGTCCACTTTAGGTTCATTTTCAACGATGCCTACTGGCAGTTTGAGCCACGCTTTTCCATCAAGATACCGTTCGTTTACTTTTAACAAGGGCAACCCGAAAATGGTGGCCTCGATGGTGTGCTGATAGCTCTGACCCGCTTCATATGTAAACCGCAGCCGGTGGGGGAAGGTGATGCCAGCAAAGCGGAGATGTCCCCGAGCGGTGACGATTGCGGATTCGATGAGCGGGACTTCTGCAGGCATAGTGGCCTGGTAGTACCGTGTTACAGGGAGCGGCAAATTAGGGGGAATGGTAACGGCCGTTACCATTCCAGTCGGCTCCGAATAAGCAGCAAAAGGCTGGGGCTGAATACGCAAGCCCAAAACAAGCAGCAGCGGCACCAGCATTACCAGGCCAATCAGCGCTCCCCGGAACGCATTGCTCCAGTCCAGCACACAAACCAGCAGCGACAAAAGCACGCTGGCCCACATCAGCGGGAACCACCAACTCTGGCTGGTCACTGCACCCACAGCCGCGATTACCAGACCAAAAGCCGCCGCCAGCCACAAAACACTAAACAGCCGTATTCCGGTCGCGCCAACCTGTAAACGTTCACCAAGCAAAGTTGTTTTGTATGGCAGTTCTGCAAGCTCCGCCAACGGCCAATACGCCACAAACCCCAGCAAATGAATCAACCCGTGAATTAATACAATGCCGCAGGCAATGTAGATAGCTATTCGTAACATGATTATCAACCTTTTTATGACGCCCAAATTATTCCAAACTCATCGGATACTTGGGTCGTCTATAATATTCACGATGCCTGCATTACCATCAGGAACATAACAGCCACAGACATATCCATCAGCACATGAATGACCGCCATATACGGCATCAATCGGGGTCGCCAATGCATGACCAGGGCAATCAAAATGGCAAAGGGCAGGAACATCACCAACCGATAAATGATAAAGCGTGCATCCGGGAGAAAAGGTACAAACATGTGCTGGCTCGACAGGAAAAAACTCGCCACCGTCACTGCC
>JACSSI010000937.1 GCA_014879345.1 Anaerolineae bacterium
GGAAACGGCCGTTTTCTCCCCCCTGCTCTCCGGTTTCTTCAAATTATCCTGCTGCGGTCTAAAATCCAGAGCAACCGCCGACTGCTGCTGCCAGTGAGAATAGACCACCATCAGCACAAACGTAAAGAAAATTTGCAACAGCGACAGCACCGCTGCAATATCCGCCCGTAAAAACGTCACATACTGCCGATAAATCTCCGTCTCAATCGTACTAAACTGAGGGCCGCCCAAAATCAAAATCACGCCAAAACTGGTAAACGTAAACAGAAAAATCAACAGAGAAGCACTAATCAGCGACGGCCTGAGTAGCGGCAGCGTCACCTCGCGGAAAGCACGGCTCCGACTAGCACCCAGCACCCGCGCCGCCTCCACCATGCGCGGATTCAAATTCCCCCAAAAGCCACCCACCAGCCGCACCACCACCGCGATATTATAAAAAACATGCGCCAGCAAAATCATCGCCAACGATTGTTCGATGGTAATCGGCGCTTTGTCCAAGTCAAACAAATTCATCAACATCTGATTGATCGGCCCCGACACGCCAAACAGCGCCCGATACGCCGCCGCCACCACCACCGTCGGCATCACAAACGGAATCGTCGTAATCGCCTTGAGCAAACTGCGCCCTGGAAACGTGTACCGCGCAAACAAATACGCCGCAGGCAGACCCGCAATCAGTGTCAAAACTGTCGAAAGCAGCGCCTGCCACGTCGTAAACCAGATAATTTTGCGGAAATACGCCCGGGCAAAAAAGGCAACCACCGCCTCATACGTCAGGCTCAAGCGGAAAATATTAACCAGGGGATAGAAAAAAAAGAACGCCAAAAAGGCGATGGGAATCAGGAAAACGAGGAAAAGCAGCAACCTGACAATCCAGGGATGCCGCGCCGTAAACGGAAGTGTCCAGTCAAACATCAGCAAGAGTTTACGACTGCCAGTTTATAAAAGCAATTACACCAGTCTGTGGGAGACCTCCGAGGTTTTGAAAACCTCGGAGGTCTGCGCCTCCCCTATAACTTTACTCATCAAGCGCGAACCGAATCCGGTGATTGATAAACAGAGCCACCATCAACAGCAAAATCGCCACACCTTGATGCACTAAGGCCAACCACGCTGGCACATGGAACCAAATCACGCCCACGCCCAGGGCAATCTGCACACAAACCAGCCCCACCATCGTCAACACACCAGGGCGAATCTCTGGGAAATAGGCTTTGTGCCGCGCCACGTAATACAAAATCAAGGCCATTGTCAACACCGCAAAGGCAAACCAGCGATGCACATAATGGACGGTAATCGGCACTTCAACCAGGTTACGCCACCACGGTTCCACAAACGAAAGCAGTCCTGGCGGAATGAGCTTGCCAAACATCAGCGGCCACGTATTAGAAGCATGGCCCGCCTTCAAACCAGCCACCAATCCCCCATACGAAATCTGCACCAGCAACACCGCCACCATGCCCGCCGCCAGCCACTGCGCCGATTTCCGCGCCGGGCGGTCTTCGGGAACTTCGTCTGAGCCATAAATGTTGCAAAGCACCGCCCACCAACACAGTCCCAGCAAGCCCAACGCCGTCAGCAAATGCGCCGTCAACCGATAATGACTCACGCTTGGTCGATCTATTAATCCACTGCTGACCATGTACCAGCCCAGGAACCCCTGAAACGCAAAGCCCAGCCCGATAATCAAATAAAATCCAGATTTACGCCACGGAATGGTCTTTTTCAGCATGAAGTAGAACAATGGCACCACATATAACATGCCCGTCCAGCGTCCCAACATACGGTGAATATACTCGTTGTAGTAGATGAATTTGTATTCTTCTACCGTCATTGTTTTATTGATTTTGATGAATTCTGGCGAGAGTTGATATTTTGCAAACGCTTCTTGCCAGGCTGCTTCCCCAATTGGCGGTATCATGCCAGTGATGACGTTCCACTCCACAATTGAAAGGCCAGAGCGGGTCAACCGCACGTAGCCACCAAATATGACGAGCACAATAATGAAGAAACAAATAATTAGCAGCCAAATGGCTAAGGTTTTATTCGGTTTGACAGACATGGTGAATTCCCGTTTTCATACGTCGCAAAGACCTCACAGGTTTACGAACGTACTGTTTAGTAGAGATGATTTGCAATGCAATATGGTTTGACCGGGAAGGTATCGAAATAAACCTTATTTAAAAACAGATTATGTAAACCTTTAACTAAAAACCTTATAGAACTTTAACAGATAA
>JACSSI010000938.1 GCA_014879345.1 Anaerolineae bacterium
TGCCTGGCACGGCCTGTCATGTCCAACAAAACCCGCAAGCCACTGCTTTTTCAGACGGAAACGGCCGTTTTACGCTGGCTGGTGAATTCAACGGCAGCTACTGCGTCGGCGTCGCGGATGAGAATGGCAGCCTGTATGATGTGGTCGCCGTCACGGTAACGGCGGGGCAAACGGTGAACAATATCAACCTGAAATGGCCGGCTGCCAATCTTTCCATTAGCGGCTACCTGTGGAACGACTACTGCCTGACCAATGAAGCGGGCGAGGCGCTGGACGGCAGTTGTGTGGCCGATGGTAATGGCGACTACCATGCCGACGGCATGATTCAGCCAACGGAAACGTATATTCCCGGCGTGACCATGTTCCTGCAACTGGGATCATGCGTCAATAACAACAATGTGATGGTAACGGCCGTTACCGATAGCTCTGGCCGCTACACCTTTAACAGCTTACAGCCCGCCACCTACTGCGTCTCCATGAACGCGGCCGCCAACGGCAACGGCGACAAACTGCTGCCCGGCGACTGGACGTTCCCGGCCAGAGGCATCTGGTATCAGGAAATTACGCTGCAAGCCGGACAAAGCGCGTTCCCGGTCAACTTTGGCTGGGATTATCAACTTCGATGAAACGATTGAGAAGCAAACATGATCATTACGACAAAATCACTGGTACATGATTTCCAAAAATTGGGTCTCCAGTCCGGGCAAACCGTACTGGTTCATACCTCGATGAAAGCGTTAGGCGGTCACATTATTGGCGACGCGCCGGCGGTGGTGGATGCCCTGATGCAGGTCATCACGCCAGACGGCACGCTGGTCATGCCGACCAACAGCACCAACAATACCGACCCGACAACCTGGGGCAGAAACCCGTTATCAGAAGCGGAATGGGCGGTGATTCGCGCCGAAATGCCGCCTTATCGACCCGAGATAACGCCCAGCAACCGCATGGGTGCGATTAACGAATGTTTTCGCACCTATCCCGGTGTGCGCCGCAGCAGCCATCCTGCGTTTTCTTTCGCCGCCTGGGGCAAACATGCCGAGTTTGTGACGGCGAATCAAGCGTTGGATAACAGCGTCGCCGAAAAATCGCCCATCGGCCGGGTGTATGATCTGGATGGGTGGATTTTTCTGCTGGGTGTGGGTTATGAACGCTGCACTTCCCTGCACCTGGCCGATTACCGGGCTGAGTATCCCTTTAAAGAAGCGGAAGAGAATGGATCAGCGATGCTGGTAAACGGCTGCCGACAGTGGGTCACGTATCGGGATGAGGCCATCGGCATGGCTGATTTCGCCCAAATCGGCGCTGCCTTTGAACTGGAAACAAATGCGGTCATCATCGGCAAAGTGGCAGAGGCGACCGTGCGCTTGATGCGGCAGCAGGCGTTGGTGGATTTTGCTGTGCGCTGGTTTGAAACACACCGGGCCTAAGCGTAATTTGTAGATTAAAAATTAAATTGAGTAACCCAATGTCATTCTGAGCCACAGGCGAAGAATCCCATTCAACTTGGTCGGGATGCTTCGTTTCACTCAGCATGACAACTTTATTCACCGTCTTATTTTTTAAACTCTAACGCCTGACATAAATAAGGTAAAAAACATGAACAAAAAATTTTTCTTTTACGTATTCACACTTTTCATTTTAATGGGACTTGCCGCTTGCAGTGCAGCCAGCGCTGTGGAACCGGCTGCTGAGTCTGACATTGTTCCCACAGTTGAACCAGGACCTCAAGTAACGGAAGCTGCTGAACTGCCAACGGCCGCCTTTGACGGCACATTGGCCTATATCCAGGACAAGGCGCTCATCATTCAGCATCCCGATGGTGACCAGGTGACGGTGGAAACCTGCCCGCCAGATGCCTACTGCATCACGCAGTATCTCAAATGGTCGCCAAACGGCCGTTATCTACTTTACTACTTTTACGATGGCGAAAACGGCAGCCTGCGCTTGGCTGATCCATTTGGACAGGTACAGGTGGTAACGGATGACACCGCTTTTGTGCTGCCAGGGGATTGGTCGCCCGATGGACAGTCAGTGGTCTTTCTGCGCCCCACAGATGAACATGTGGAAAGGACAGAAACCACGCCTTACATTCATGTGCATGAGGTGTGGACGGCCGTTTTGGATGCGTCCGGTGTCGTGCAAGAACCCACACTGGTGGGCAAAACCGACCGCATGGGGGATGGCTGTGGCGGCGGTGGCCGGTCTAACAGCGAGGTCTTGTACGAAAA
>JACSSI010000939.1 GCA_014879345.1 Anaerolineae bacterium
TCGCTCTCGCCGTTTAACGCCTGGATGTTCAACAAGAGTCTGGAGACGTTATCATTGCGGGTGGAACGCCATTGTGATAATGCGGAGAAAGTGGCTCTATGGCTGGAAAGTCGCCCAGAAGTGGCCTGGGTGAAGTATCCCCATCTGCCCTCACATCCACAATATGAACTGGCAAAACGGCAAATGTGCCGAGGCGGTGGTTTGGTGACGTTTGAATTGAAGGACGGTCTGGCGCAAGGTCAGCGCTTCCTGGATGCGCTGGAATTGTGTTCGCTCTCCTCTAACCTGGGTGATTCACGCACCATTGTCACCCATCCCGCCAGCACCACTCACAGTTCGCTGCAAGAAGAGGAGCGCCTGGCGGTAGGCATTACGCCTGGGCTAATTCGGGTTTCGGTGGGCTTGGAGCATGTGGATGATATTGTGGCGGATGTGGCGCAGGCGTTGGAAAAATCTTCTTGAGATAAAAGATTGAAGATTAAAGATTGAGGCGCGTCCTAATCTTTAATCTTCAATCTTTTCTTCTTCATTTGGGGACAGAGTATTGCGTCGTATTTCCACCCATGCGTTGAGCCGGTCGCGGTGGCGGGATTCGAGTTTGGTGAGGGCGCGTCTGCGTTTCATGAGGGCTTCTGCTTCTTCAAAGGTGAGACTATGTTCGAGCATGTAGTAAGCGGCTAACAGGGTGGCGGAGCGACCCCGCCCTTTGGCGCAATGCACAAGAATGGAACGGCCGTTTGCCACCTGTTCGCGCATCCAATCAACCCCTTCATCCAGAATTTGCTCCGCTGGCACAGTCACATCTAACACTTTGAGTTGAATGTGGGCAATGTCGTTTTCTTCATAAAACTTGAGGTCGTCTTCCCGTTCAGCACGAATGTTGACGACGGCTTTAATGTCATTGTGCAGGATAAAATGATAATCTCGTTGGTAAGTGGGTGCGCCACCAAGCCATAATGTTTCTTTGATGTCAGTTTCACTGTCAGGGGTGATTTCATCAAACCAGGCATGTCCCTGGACAACTTCATAGGTATAGCGAATAACTGGGTAGAATGCGTCAAAAACCTGGTGAAAAATATTCATATGCGGAACTATAGCGGCAGTGAGAGGAAATGACAATGGAAAACGGCCGTTATTTCTCCCCCTTCTTCCCATTTTCCTTCCTGTTTTGCTCAAGCCGTTTTTCCAAGATACCAATCCGTGTGGACAAGGTTTGCATTTGCAACAACAACTGCCCCACCGCTTGTTCCGTTGATAATTCTTCCTGCGTCCACATTTTAATCAGTTGATTCAAATTATAACTGCTCATGAATTTTGACCTCTTTTCGATATTGACAAATTATCCGGTAATATTAGCCCATATTACACGATAACGTGTAATATGTCAATGCGGATTTGGCAAAATTAACAGTGAACTTGAGCCAATCTTCGAGAGTGATCTATGCTGAAGTTTTAGTCTGGGTTGCTGCCGGTTTTGTATTTAAAGCCTGCTTGTTCAGCAATGAGGGTCAATAATTTAGAGGAAGAGTGCTTAGGTTCGTAGAGGCCGTTTTCCCATTCGCTGATGGTTTGCTGGCGCATACTGAGCTTATCTGCAAGCTCAATCTGCGTCCAATTCATGTGGTGGCGCAGCGATTTGATGAGGTTGGCATCCCACAGCACGGTGTCGCCGACACGCTTTACATTGTAGATGATGCCCGGTTTGCGGAAGGTGATACGCTCGTTTTCCAGGTCAATGATCTCCACATGGTAGCCAGCTTCCATCCAAGCCTTTGCTTGAACCGCGCCGCGACTGCGATTGCTCCACCAGGCACGACGGGTTCGGGCGCTGGCTGGCAAAGAAATATCCAACAAGGACTCGATTTCAGCTATTGTCAGGCTCAATTCGTCGAGAGGCTGCTCGTGTAGGAAGGTGTAAAGCGGATAATATTTACTGTCAGCGTTCATCACCTGCCATTTTACTGTGATTACGTTATGTTTACAAATGGGAAACGGCCGTTTCCCATTTGCCAGTGACCAAATCTCGATCATCATTCAGCTTTGACAGCCTAAACCTCTCTATGCTATGGTATCCAAGTCAACCCAGTTTGATATTTCCGTATTGTCAAAAGAAACTGAACATCAATCCATCCTTCATCGAAAACGATAACGGCCGTTATGCGCAAGGACACCAAGGCATGAATATTGTAAAAAAGATCGCTATCAATGTTGAGACGACTTTTGTTTTTATA
>JACSSI010000940.1 GCA_014879345.1 Anaerolineae bacterium
GCCAATCATGGAGACGATTCAACTGGCATAGAAAAAGCCTGTTTCTGTAAAAGGAACAGGCTCTATTTTCTACAACAATTGCTTACATACTATAGCTATTTGTCTTTCTTGCCACCATTACTATTTCCACTGTTTCCGGGATCCGTGCTTTGTCCTGGCGGCGTGCCACCTTGTCCTGGCGGTGTACTACCACCTTCAGGGGTTTGCCCATCACCGGGAGGCTTGCCAGGAACAACCATATCACTATTTGGATTGCCGCCATTGTTGGTTTTTTCTGGATCAACAGTTGGATCATCGGTTGGATCAACAGTTGGATTGCCGGTTGGATCATTACCATCTGTTGCTGGATTGATCGGCTCATCGGGGATAGTCTTTGAACCAATGGCCGGAGGCAGGGCTGGCAGACCTGTCAGGATATCCACCTCATGCCATTTGTTATTGCTTTTGGCATGTGCAGCCGCCACTTCAGGCACGTCTGTCGGTTCTGGTTCTGCTGTGGGTACGGCAGTTGGCGCGACTTCGGTCGGCGTTGGCACTGGTGTTGGCACTGATGTTGGTGCAGCGGGTGGTGGGGTTTCTTGATGTTGTGGTTTTACGATGAGTTGTTCACCGACAACGGCCGTTACCTCAAAACCTGCCTTCACATCCACATGCTGATCACCCATAGCCACATTGACCACACCTTCATCTACAACCACGTGGGTGCTTGCCAGGCTGAGCACGTCTACGGAAAAGACTGTGCCGCGCACAGAAGCTGTTGAGGAGGGGGAGCGGACTTCGTAATGATCCTCAATGCCCAAAAGATGTACCACACGATTAAGCGTGCGCCCTGCCAGCATCGTCAGCGTAACTTGATAGGTTTCTTCCGTCGTCACCAGTTCTGTGATTTCCACAGAAGTAGCCGCAAACAGATCGACTGTGCCGCCGTCAGCCAAGTGCAGTTGGGCGGTGGTTGTGTCTCCTGTTGTGAGTGTATCTCCTGCTGTTACCACGACCGCTTCACCGGAAACGGCCGTGTATGATTTGGCAGAGGACAGGCTGGACCCAGCGCGAGAAATGGTTACCTCGCCGTCATTGACGATGAGTGTTGCTTCAGAAACGGCCGTTGATTGTGCCATCACAAAAGCGCTGACAATCAATAATAAAACAACCACAAGACCCGTAGCCCATAAAAACCTTTTTGACATAAAATTACTGCCAATAGAAAAGTTGCGGCGTTGTTTATTGGTTTGCTTCTTTGATGTTTCTACCGTTTTCCTCGAGTAAATTGATGGGTTATTTGGGATGGACGAGCCGTTTTTTGCCCGTTCATAAAAATGATTCAATACCACCGGACTCATCTTGACATAATCTGAGATTTGCCGGAGTTCCTGAGGCGCGTTGCCATTGGGTTGACGGCACAACGCTAACTTGGCTAACTGTGCCGGGCTAATCTGCAATTCGCCAGCGACGCTGGCCCAGTTGGAATCCGTTTGTTTAGTATAGGTATCAATAAGCCCAGCCATCAAAGCGGGATCTTTAATTGCTTGTTGGGCCATGTTCAGTAGGATTTGACTCATAATAAGTTGTCCAAAGATTAAATGTTGTAATTTTTAATTGCTCTTATAAATAGTTCCGAAACCAACACGATAGTTCGACAAATTAGTTGAATTTAATGCCGGATTTGGTTTCCAAAACGTTGCAATCGTTTTTGCAGGCGGTCTTTGGCACGCTTCACTTCAGCTTGTTGTTCCGGCTGCGGCAGATGGCTGATGTCCAGAACCGCTGCATAACGGGCGGTATCCCGCACGCCGTCAAACATGAGCAGCAGCATTTCTTTATCTGTTTTATCCAGGTCTGCGTCTAATTTTTGGAGGAGTTCTGTGCGGCTGAGTTTGGTATGCGTTTCCAGCCATTCATCCAGTTCGCCAGTTTGGGTGAGGAGGTCAAGGCTGGGCAGTTGTGATTGCAGCATCGGGTCATCTATGGGCTGATTTCGTTGCGCACGGCGTGCTTCTTTGTCGATAGCATTGAGCATGTCACCACGGGCGGCCATGCGCAGGTAAGCGAATAGGGATAGTTTATCTGCGTTGTATTTGTTTGGCAGCATCTGATAAGCCATGAGGGTATCTATCGCTGTAATTTCTACTTGATGAACTTCTTGAGTGGGAAATTGTTGTTGCAGGAAACCAACGAGGTGAGGCAAGGCAAATTCGCTTAATTCGGCGAAAGCGGTCACGTCGTTATG
>JACSSI010000941.1 GCA_014879345.1 Anaerolineae bacterium
TAACCACGCCACGTCATACAGAAAATCACCATAAACCGCATTAGCCCAATCGAGAACGGCCGTTATCTTCCCATTTTCTGCTAACGCATTATCCGAGCCAAAATCAGCATGGACCAGAAACCGCTCGGTAGGCGCAAAAATTAGCAGCGAATCCATTTCTGCGTACACACGGTCAAACAAATCACGCTCCAGAAACGTCGTCTCGAAAAGCGTGTGCCATTTGCCATAAAACCAGCGTTCATCTTCCTCTTCATAAACATGGCGCAAATGGTCAGGCCAGCTTGCCGCCAATCCCACCCCTTGCCCGTCAAACGAGCCATAGCCGCTGGCGTCACGCACGTCTGTTTGGTGAATGGCGTCTAACGTTTCCATGAGAGCGGGCAAAAGCTGCTCGTATTCCGCTTCTGAAAGCTGATCCAGAATTTTCCCCGGCATTCGGCGTGTGATGATGTAGGTGAAATCCTGAAATTCATCAACGCCAATGACTGGCGGAATGGGAATCTGCGGCGAAGCAAAATGCGTGTAGGCATACTGGTCTTTATGCAGCCCCATCGCCATATTCGCCCGCGTAAACCGGATCACATAATCTTCGCCAGCCGCTTCAAAGAAGAAGCCTTTCGCTATTTGTCCGGTGGCGATGGGCTTGATGTGGGTAACGGCCGTTTCCAACCGCGCCATCAACAAAGCCATTAACTCATTTTCCGAAATAAGCGGCTTAATCTCCAATCTCTAATCCCCTTCACCCTCTCGTTTCTCACTCTGCGTGGAATGGTTTTCTGCATGCTCTGCGTCCTCAAATAATTTTTCGCATTCAGATGCTCGTTCACGGGGGAATGAACCATACATGTCAACCCAATATTGACAAGCTGCACGATTTTCTTTTGATTCAATATCCCATAGCTCACCATTTTTTAGTAGGATATCATTGCAGGGTGGTATCCCTTCATAATACCAGAGGTTGCCATTACTATATTCACAAATTAACGAACCATCTTCGATTTTGATAATTTTGGATTTTGTTTGCCCATAATCATTATATGTACTGTAATCAGCATATTGTCCATCAGGGGAGAAATGAAAAGTATGTGGTTCTGGAATGGAGAATCGTCGGTGTCCAGAGCCATCACTGTTGATAAGATACCAGTTTAAGTTGTCCACATAAATAGATCCCCAACGAGGGCTTAATTGACGGGATGGGTTCGTTTTATCCCGAAAAGCGTAAGCCATACGACTCCCATCTTGTGACCAATGTGTAAATATTGGTGTTTCAGATAGGTTTGACAGACACCAGGTTGTATTATCAGTTTCACGAGTAAACGTATAATTTGTTTCTGCCGCTGAATTTGGACATGAGCCTTTTGTAAGTTGAACTTGTCGTTGTCGCATCAACAATATCCCAGCAATACTGATAATGGTGATAGCTATTATGAGCAAGATAAACCACAAGATATTCTTTTTCTTCAATGTGATTATGCTTTCCATTGTATTAAACGCTGAATTTTCACACATAGAGAGTCTTGATCGTCATTCCACGCGGAGCAAGGAACGAGATAAATCTCCAATCTCTACTCTCCAATCTTTCGCAAAGCCGCCAACAACAAATCCGTCTCTTCCGGGCGTCCGGCACTGATGCGGATGCAGTTATCCAGCCCTGGTTTGTTGAAGTAGCGCACGAGGATGCCTGCTTGCTCCAGGTCTAGCTTGAGTTGTCCGGCGTCCTTGCCCAGCACACGGCAGAGAATGAAGTTGGACTGCGTGGGATAAGGCTGCAAGTACGAAATTTGCGCCAGTTCTTGGCTCATGCGCTGTCGCTCGGCGACCAGTGCTTGCATCTTTTCGGCTAACCACGCTTTATCCTCCAACGAGGCCAGGGCGGCCAGCGAAGCGGCGACGTTGATGTTGTAGGGCTGTTTGATTTTCCACATGTGGGGCAGCAGCCATTCAGGAAATGCGCCATAGCCCACGCGCAGTCCGGCCAGACCTGCCAGTTTGCTGAATGTGCGTAACACGGCCAGATTGTCATAGTCCAGCACCCAATCGAGGTGACTGCGGTAGCCATCGTATTCGGCGAAGTCGGCGTAGGCTTCATCCAGCAGCACGAGGACGGGCAGTTTCAAAAGTCGGCGCAATGTCTCGTCGTTGATGGTGCTGCCGTCCGGGTTGTTGGGCGAGCAGAGGATGAGGATTTTGGCGTTTTGTGCGGTGACGGTTTGTTCGATGGCTTCA
>JACSSI010000942.1 GCA_014879345.1 Anaerolineae bacterium
AAATGTCATGACAAAAACATGACATTTGTCATTTTCCTGTCTATTCCAACCCAGTTATAGTAAGCTCCGTGCATAGATTTGCATAGATTCACTATTCTTTGCTAATATTCCCACCGAAGAGATTAACTGGGAGCGCGGACAGCTTGTCCGCCTTCCCATGGAATGAAGGAGTAACAATGGAAACATCAGCCTATCCCCCACCACGGCTTATATTTTGGGAAAGCACAGCCGGTTGCAATTTAGAATGTATCCACTGCCGCCGCATCACCGTCGCCGATCAACTAATGCCCCAAGACCTAAAGACCGACGAAGTATTCAACATGATCGATGAGATTGCTTCTTTTGGTAAGCCGATTTTTGTCTTATCCGGTGGGGAACCCCTGTTCCGCCCTGATATTTACGACATTGCTCGCCACGCGACAGACGCGGGTTTGATTGTGGCACTCGCCACCAACGGCACCCTCATCAACGCCGAAGTCGCGCAGAAAATTAAGGACTCTGGCGTCAAGCGCGTCAGCATCAGCCTCGATGGTGCCAATGCCCCCACCCACGACGTTTTCCGTGGCCCAGGTGCTTTTGATGCCGCCATGCGTGGTATCGGCCATTTACGCGATATCGGTGTACCGTACCAAATCAATACCACCGTCGCGCGGCACAACGTAGACCAAATGCCAGAAACATTGACGATGGCAAAAGAAATTGGCGCGGTGGCACTCCATCTCTTCTTGCTCGTACCTGTCGGCTGCGGTGTCGAAATTGCGCCTGACCAACAAATCCACCCAGACGAATACGAAGAAGTATTGAACTGGATGTACGACGCTGAAATGGAAGGCGGCATTGAGCTAAAAGCGACTTGCGCTCCGCACTATTTCCGCATTGCTCGTCAACGACAAGCAGAAGACCGGCGCAACGGCATTGTCCGAGAACGGCCGTCTTCAATGCATCGTCAGGAACACGGCGGCAATACGGCAACAGGCGGTCATCCCGGCCACCCCGGTGGGCATCCCGGCGGACGCCACGCTATGAATGCCGCCACCAAAGGCTGTCTGGCTGGCACCGGCGTCACCTTCGTCAGCCATCGCGGTGAAGTGTTCCCCTGCGGTTATCTGCCTGTAGAAGCCGGCCACGTGCGCCAACAAGGCTTCCAGGACATCTGGGAAAACGCGCCCCTCTTCGCCGAACTGCGCGACGTGGATTTACTGGGCGGCAAATGCGGCGCCTGCGAATTCAAGAAACTGTGCAGCGGCTGCCGCGCCCGTTCCTACGGCATGGTCGGCGACTACCTGGCTGAAGAACCGTTCTGCACCTATGAACCACACGGCTGGGAAGCAACGGCCGTTTCCCTATCAAACATCAGCGTCAATTAACCAAGAGACGTAGAGCGTAGTGCGTAGTGCGTAGCTGCACTCTTTTTACGCACTACGCACTACGCACTATCCTATGACCCATATCGCCATCATCGGCGGCGGCATTGCTGGACTGTCCACCGCCTACTTTCTACAAAAAGCTGCGGCAGAAGCAGAACTACCCATCACCTATACCCTGCTGGAACAATCTGACCGCTGGGGCGGCAAAATCGCCACCGAAACCGTGACTGAATTTAGCGACGACCCCTTCATTGTCGAACGAGGGCCGGATTCCTTTATCACCCAGAAGCCGTGGGCCTTGCAGTTGGCGCGGGAACTGGGCATGGACGACGACCTCCTGCCCACCAACGACCACCTGCGCAAAACCTTTGTCCTCAACAAAGGCAAACCCACCCCCTTGCCCGATGGTGTCATGCTCATTGTGCCCACCAAAATCAAACCCTTCGCCCTCTCGCCACTGATTTCGCCGCTGGGCAAACTGCGCATGGGCATAGATCTTTTCATCCCCGCCAAAGCCGACGACGAAGACGAAACCCTGGCACAGTTCATCGAGCGCCGCCTCGGTTCAGAGGCGCTCGACAAAATCGCGGAACCTTTGATGTCGGGCATCTACAATGCCGACGCCGACATGCAAAGCCTCATGGCAACCTTCCCCCGCTTCCGCGAAATCGAGAAAAAGTATGGCAGCCTGACAAAAGGCATGGTCGCCGGGCAAAAGGCTCGGGCTAATAATGGGGTTCAGTCAGACGCGCCCAAAACGTCGATGTTCATGTCGATGCAGCCCGGCATGGAAACGTTTGTGGCTGAGATTCAGGCCAGATTGACGGGAGATTTACGCTTGGAAACGGCCGTTACCAAC
>JACSSI010000943.1 GCA_014879345.1 Anaerolineae bacterium
ATTTTTTGCATTTTAATCTCCTTGCTATTTTTTTATGACGCGGAAACTTAGATGGGTAACACCAGGAGCCTCGACCACCCTAGTGCGTTCCAATTCGATTGGTTCCCCACCCAGATGGTCAAACAGTCGGACACCACTGCCAAGCAGAATCGGCGCTATATCGACATGTATTTCGTCTAACAGTCCTGCCTGGAGACTCTGTTGCAGGATACTGGCGGTGCATATGACGACATCCTTTTCTCCCGCAGCCTGCCGGGCCTGCTGTATGGCGCTTTCAATACCATCGGTAACAAAGATGAACGGTGACCCACAATAGTCCCATTCCTGCGGGATGTTATGGGTAACGATAAAACAAGGTGTCCCCGGCGGATGACCACCCCAACCTTGGGTGATATCAAAGGTTCGCCGTCCCCATATCCCCGCCCCTTGTCTGCCGATTGCCTCGTTTAAGAGTTCAGCACTTTGCGCTGAGACTTTGAGCACCATTTTGCCGTCAGAGATGGGAACGTCTGTATCGCCGCTGAAATACCAGTCAAAGAGCTGGTTACCGCCATCCCCCAAACCATTCCCAGGGCTGTCATTGGGGCCAGCGACAAAACCATCTAATGACATAGTCATGTTAAATATTACTTTCCCTGTACTCATTAATTCTCCTTCTATACTGCGAATCTCGATATATTCGCATCTTTTTCTTTGTTATTTTTATTCTTTCTGTCTGGATGGGGCGAGGGCATCAAAAACCATGACACGCACTATTTCAAGCCCCTAAATACGCACTCGTCAGCGACTGTTTTTCATCCAGAAGCTGCCGAGGGGTACCTTCAAACATGATCTGTCCACCCTTGCTGCCTCCTTCTGGCCCCATGTCGATTACCCAATCTGCATTTTTGATGATGTTCAGATTATGCTCAATGACGATGACCGTATTGCCCGTATCGACCAGCCGATTGATCACGCCTAGCAAATGGCTGATGTCGGACATATGCAGTCCGGTGGTTGGCTCATCCATGACGTAGATGCTGCCCTTTTTGTGCAGTTCGCTGGCGAGTTTCACCCGTTGGCATTCCCCGCCAGAGAGCGTACTCAACGGTTGACCCAATGTCAGATAATCTAGACCCACATCGTGCAGGGCTTGTAGTTTGTGTACCACTTTGTTGATGTCAAAGTAAGCCAGCGCTTGCTCGATTGTCATGGCCAAGACATCGGTGATGGATTTGCCGTTCAATTTGTAGGCCAATACCTCATCCTTGAACCGTTTGCCCTCACAAATTTCGCACGGGATTTTAATGCCGGTCAGCGGGCCCAAGTCCGGGTATAACACGCCGAGTCCCTGGCAATTTTCGCAAGCGCCCTCTGAGTTAAAGCTAAAAAGCGACGGGCTGACTTCGTTGGCTTTGGCAAACGCTTTGCGCACATCATCCAGGATGCCTGTGTAAGTGGCGGGATTGGAGCGAGAAGAAGTACCAACGGCCGTTTGGTCAATCATAATCGCGTCGGGGTGTTGGCGTAGAAAAACCTGGTTGATCAGGGAACTTTTGCCGGAACCGGCCACCCCCGTCACCACCGTCAAAATCCCCTGGGGAATCTCCACACTGATATTCTGTAAATTGTTCACTTTGGCATGGCGGATGGGCAGTTTGCCCTTTGCCGCCCGAAACGCCTCCTTCATGGGCAGGGCTTGTTTCATGTGCTGGCCTGTCAACGTATCTGTTTGCAGCAACCCGGCGTAGCTGCCTTCATACATAATCGTGCCGCCGCCGCTGCCGGCGTGTGGCCCCACATCCACCACATGATCCGCCACCTTGATCACGTCGGGGTCGTGCTCCACGACAATCACGGTATTGCCTTTGTCGCGCAGTTTTTGCAGCAGTTCATTCATACGATGCACGTCACGCGGATGCAGCCCCACGCTTGGCTCGTCAAAAATATACATCACATCCACCAGACTGCTGCTGAGATGCTTCACGATTTTGACGCGCTGCGATTCGCCGCCCGACAAGGTATCGGTTTCACGGTTGAGGCTGAGGTATTCCAGGCCAATATCCACCAAATGCTGCAAATGCTGGCTTAAGGTGGCGACCAGGGGCGCGGCGGCTGGTTCTTTGATGGCTTTGATGACGGCAATTAACTCGCCCACTTCCATCGCGGCGAGTTCGGCAATGGAACGGCCGTTTATCAAACACCCCAACGCCGCCTGACTCAAACGCGACCCTTTGCAGAG
>JACSSI010000944.1 GCA_014879345.1 Anaerolineae bacterium
GGCTGATTCCGCTTCATCACAGCGGTCGCCAAACATCATCGTGCCTAAGCACATTTCTGAAACTTCTACGTCGGTATTTGCAAATTTAATTGTGTTCATAATTGCTCCTATATATATCTTCTTTTTTGTACTAACTAGTACCTCAAATTTTTAATTATGCGGGGTGCTGAGGGTGGCACGCCCTCGTGCCGCTTGTTCACACGAGGGCGTGCCACTCCGCAGTTTTAGAAAGTTACGGTACTAGCGTGACATTGTTATTTCATCAATTCACGCTTGAGTTTCTTGAACTGCTTTAGGTGCGAACGTTCATGTTTGCCAAGCCACTGTGCATAGAACTGTACAGTCCGTTCAAGCGGTCTCCCTGCACCTGTAACAGTTGCCCCACGTAACCAATCCTCAGCGGTTAAAGATCTCAGTAACGTCAACAATTCCGTGCGCTGTACCGTAAATGCGTGAAATGATGGCTGAAATGCCAGCTCAGGGTAATCAGTTCCTTTGATCCAACGTGTCGGGTTAACTGCACGTATCGTCGGTCTGTCCTCAGCAAGAATGGTCGTAATACAGTTGCCCCAAACATCAGCACACGAGCGCAGATGGGCAAGCACTTCTACGGCAGACCAACCACCGTCATTCGCAGGCATACGCAGTTGAGTCGGAGTTAATTCGGCCAAAAGCTCAACGATGGCTCGTTGGTTCTTGTCTAGCAAAGTCAAAATTTCCTCAACAGAAAGCATTTTAATAGCCATGTGATGTCTCTTTTATCATGATGCGCTCACGGCCGTGCTGGTGTGCCATCCGGTAAACGGGCTTGCGTCCAGTCGATAACTTCATCTTTGGGCGGATATTTGGCGGCCAGTTCTTCATTGATGTCGATGCCTAGACCCGGTTGGTCGTTGAGGTAGAGATAGCCATTACGCACTTCGGGCAAGCCAGGGAAGATGTCGTAGTCGAGCGGTTTGGGGCGATACCATTCCTGGATGCCAAAGTTGGGCGCCCACATATCCAGATGAATGTTGACGGTATGACCGACAGGCGAGGTATCGCTGGGGCCGTGCCACGCCGTGCGCACGCCAAACATGTTGGCAAAGGCGGCGACGTTTCGGGCGGGGGTCAGTCCACCCATCTGGCTGATGTGCATGCGAATGAAGTCAATCTGGCGGTTGGCGATGAGCGGCTGCCATTCATGCGGATTGTTGAACAGTTCGCCCATTGCCAGCGGCGTAGCACACTGCTGGCGGATGTTGCGGAACCAGGCGGTTTGCTCCGGCGGCAGCACGTCTTCCAAAAAGAAGAGCTTGAACGGCTCGCAATCTTTGGCAAATTGCACGGCGTCGATGGGCGTCAGCCGTTCATGGACATCGTGCAGGAGTTCGATTTCGTCGCCCAATTCAGCGCGGATGTGGGCTAACAGATTGAGCGTGTCGCGCATATAGGCTTTGGGGTCGAAGTAAGCGCCAGCGGGCGCGTTTTCCGGCTTGACCATTTCTTCAGAAATGCCGCCGTAGATGCCCAACTGCACCCGAAAATAGCGGATACCCTGTTGCTGGAAGGCGCGGATATTGTCTACTACTTGTTCAGGAGAACGGCCGTCGCAATGAACATAGACATGCGCCCCTTCCCGCACTTTGCCGCCCAGCAGTTGGTAGACAGGCATACCGGCCAGCTTGCCTTTAATGTCCCACAACGCCTGATCGATGCCCGAAATGGCGTTGTTCATGACGGGGCCGTTGCGCCAATAACCGTTGACCATCGCCATCTGCCACATCTCTTCGATGCGGGAAACGTCACGTCCCAGCACGAAGGGTTTGATATGCTTTTCGATGGCGGTGTGGACGGCGTGGAAGCGCTGTTTGTAGGTGGCACAGCCCAGCCCATACAGCCCGGGTTCTGAGGTAATCACTTTGACTATGATTAACTGTGATTTTCCGGGCTGGGTGATGATGGTTTTGACATCTTTGATGGTGATGGGCATAAGGAATACCTAATTTTGATGGCTTGTTGAGAGATAGTGCGTAGAGCGTAGTGCGTATTCCATGCGGTCTTACGCACTATTTACCTATCCAACTTGTAAAACTGTCCGCGGAAACAACGTCTCTTCCAGGTCTGGGCGTAACAAACGCACCAGGGTTTCGACGAAGTAATAATCCCCGTAAATGAGGGGGTGATCCATCCAGTTTTGGGGGACGGAACGGGACGCTTCGAGGAGAATGGCGGGAACG
>JACSSI010000945.1 GCA_014879345.1 Anaerolineae bacterium
CCGCCAAAACTGCTCGGCGCGCCAAAACCAGCGTCGTCGATGAGAACCAACAGCACATTCGGTGCGCCTTCTGGCGCTTTTGGGCCTGGAATCATTGACCAGTCGGCCACTGAATCGCGTAACGTACGCCCCATCACCCCGCCAAAAGTGCGGTCGGGAATTGGCAGCACGGTGCGGTCCTGATTGAACTTGCCCCCTGCTTCAGCCAATGCTTCTTTCAGCCCATCCTCAATGACAGCCACAGACTTGGCCGGTGAACCAGCCATCGCCCGTTCTGCCGCCAACCGATCTGCTTCACGCACTGTAACCAGGATAGCGGCCGTACCTGGCTTCATGTTATCGCCCAGGCCGCTCTCAATGCCGCTTTCTAATTTGTGTTTGGCAAACTTGCCCACCACAGCACCAGCCGCAGCGCCTACAACCACAGCACCCAGCATGGGCGGTGCCGCCAATCCCACAAGCACACCAACGCCACCACCCCAGCCCATACCTTTGCGGCCAAGATGATCGCCAGTTTCAGCAATGCTGACCTTGCCATCCTTATCCTTTTGGACAAGGATCATGCCATCGGTCTTGATTTGCTTACTCTTTGCCAATTTTGTGAGTTCGTCAAAGTTTGCTGACGCCAGATCAAGGTCCTGGTAGCCAGCTATGATGACGATATTCTTTTCTTTACTCATGTTTATTCTCCTTATTCAATCTATTGATGCATGAAAGCACATTTTAAATACTGGACATAACAAATCATGAACGTGTTCTTAAACGGCCGTTTGTGACACTGGTTCATCCCTCTGCCTGACACCCAGCCGCTTGGCAGTCGGCAGCAAGATCAACAACAATAAAATAGCCGCCACCAACACAAAAGATAGTGTGTTCGTGCCTGAGAAATTCTGAACACTCACCAGAATTGCCGCCGAAACATTGCGTTGGGCTGTACCTAACCCCATCACACTACGGATGCCCGGCTGACGACCACCCAACAGCATACCAATCAGGAATGAACCGACAATAAAAAGCAACAATGCCAGGAAGCCCCATGACCCTATCAGGCTGATGATATTCGAGACATTCAGACCTAAACCGACAACCAGCAGCACCAATATTGCCAAACCAGAAACCTTATTCATGACAGGCTGCCAATGTGTGGCCGAATCTGGTGAATGGGACTTAAAGAGCAAGCCAAGCGTCAACGGGATGAGCATAAGCACGATCAAACTCTTGGCAATGTCCCACGGATTAACCGATACACCTGGCAGCAGCAGTGGCAAGACGATGGGCATGTAAATAATCGTCACCACCATGAGCAGTACCATCAAACCGACGCCAAAAGCAATATCTCCTTTGGCTCCCTGTACCAATTTAGGCAAAAATGGCGCACCAGCGGCCGTTGCCAACACAATCAGGCCAATTTGAAGCGATTGTTCCAACGGGATGACCAGGATAATGCCATAGGCCAGCAGCGGAATCAGCACAAAATTCGCCAACAACGCCAAAATAACCAGACGAACATTTTTGAGTGGTGCAATGATCTGCGGCATTGTCAGGCTCATGCCCATAGCCAACATGCTGGTTACAATGAATAACAAGCCCGATAACTGGGCAATAACGGTGAGAAACTCGGTTATTGTCATAGTGTCTACTCCAAAAATTGCTCACGCAATGCTTTCTGTCCGGTCGAGTCAATCCCCAATCCCGCACCAAAGTACGCCTCAATGTCGCCAAACTGATCGTGCATTTCCTGGAATGCTGCCGCCAGATATTCCTGACGCACACCCAAAATAGAAAGCAGTATCTCTTTTTCCACGCCAAGCGCGGTGTATTTGTCGATCATGGGTTGGTATTCAGGCAAGATAAAGTCATTACTGAGCAAATAATCCTGCATTACGTTCTCATCAGACACGCCACATAAGGTCAACAGGGCGGCGGCGGCCCAGCCGGTGCGATCTTTGCCGGTGGTGCAGTGGAACAAGGCTGGCAGATTATCAGCGTCAGCTAATTCATTGAACATGAGAGCGAACCCTTTGTGGGCGCTTGGCAAGCTGATGAATTCACGGTAACTGTTGGCAAAAACATGGGCAATTTTGCCGTCACCAAACTGGGCATTGGCCGCCTGGGGGTCTTCCAGTAAGTGCAGCAACTGCGCCGGGCCTGCGCCTACATGGTCAGCCAACACATCGACCACGACATCGACGGCGCCATCAGGAACCCGATCAGCTAA
>JACSSI010000946.1 GCA_014879345.1 Anaerolineae bacterium
CAAAAATATGATCCGCCTGTCCCACCCCTACGACTAGGTTTCAAATTGAGAATTGCTGACAAAGCATAATGTGCGGGGTGTAGACGATGAATCTTTGACGGTGAGATACCAGGAATCCTGGAAAAGAACACTCTGTCCAAATCTGGCTTAATGGGGATGTATTTAATTGCTACCAGTCAATGGTTTGATCGAAAATGGGGTTATGGAGGAAATTGAAAACCTGTCAGCTTTCTCGTCGAATATCGAACTCAGGTTATTTACATTTTGAGTTGTATCCCATCATCCTTTTCCTCGATATTGACAAATACTGCTCGCTCATCTGGACTTTGGTTTGGGCTGTGGAATGTTAGCATCAACTCCCCTTCAAAGGTTTCGAAAATCATGCCATGACCACCATCCTCTGCCCATATGGGGTCAGGGTCATGATGCCAGGGGCCAGATATTTGTCCACTTTCTGAGCGACTCACGCCCATTGCATATCCTTTTGTGCCAATACTAGACCATAACATGATCAACGTTCCATCTTGTAACCGATGAAGAAAAGGGCCATCTGTTACGTAAGTCGGAAAATGGTACTTTGCGCCCTTTTCCGGCCAGTCAGATTTCTTTACCCAAGGAGCTTCCGAAGCATTGAAGAGAAATATTGGAGGGTCTACAGCTTTTTTCAAATCTGCTGCCAATCTCATGGCATATATTGCCCCATTGTGTATTTGCACCCATTCATGACAAAATACGATCCAAGGATTTCCACTTTCGTCTTGATAAAGTGTTCCATCCAGACACTGCCAATTGGGTGGGGTTATTGGCTCATCCACAAGGGGGATGTATGGGCCAGACACTTCGGTTGCAACCAGGATTTGGGTGGCACGATAGCGTTTCTCAGCGATGAATGTGGCAAACATGTAAAATTTTTCATTGAACTTGTGAACTTCCGGCGCCCAGAAGTTTTCTTTGCCCCAGAATTGGCTGGATGGCCTAAATGCAGGGATTGGCCCTTCCCAGTCTTGTAAATCCGTGCTTTTGTAGCAATCAAAGCCTTGACCAGAGCCACGCCAACAATCATGATCCGTTGTGCCAAACATGTAATATATTTTTTCTTTCTGATCTGTATAAATATATGGATCTCGTATTTGAATATCACAAGTTTTCATGATTGGATTTCCTTGACTTGATGACCTGCAGCTTAATGAAAAGCTGGCTCTTTAGGATTTGCCGGGGTTCACGTCATTCTGAACCCTTCGGCTTTGCTCAGGGCAGGCTGAAGTGAAGAATCCCTTACTTCTGGGATGCTTCGTTTCACTCAGCATGACGAGCGTAAAACCCCATGAATTCCCAAAGACACGAAAAGCTTCAAAACCAGTAACGAGCAATCTGGCAAATCATCCCAAGTTCAACGGCATCATAACATGCACCTGCTGCACCTGACCATCGCGGTCGAAGATATGGTGGCATGTTTGTGCATCTAATTGTGTGCCGTGGCTGATTTGGGAACGGCCGTTTCCCCACAACACCTCTATCCTTTCCTCCTCACCCTGTGTGTAAATGACAGGCGTTTGGCAAAAGGTGAAGGCCAGAGAGTGGGCGGGCAGCGCCAGTGTTTGCTGGCTGCCAGCCACATCTACGTAGTCAAACTGGGCAGGCTGTGCCAAAAACTCATCTGGCGACAACAGAGTTGGCGCAAAGGCAATGATGCCATCCTGGACACGCACGCCCAGTTCACCCCAGCGCGTAAGAATTTCTTCTTTAACCTGGCCGGTCATGCCGGGCTGGCGGGCGCCGCTGCCCTGCGGCGTGTGCGAATAGGGATCGGTGGGGAATGCGCCATAGACGGCAGGGGTTTTGTTGAAGCTCAAGCCAGCACGTATATCATAATACGCGGCGGCCAGAGCATCGGTAACGGCCGTTTCCACCCCCTCTGCCACCGCTTGCTGATAACATTCCTGCACAGCCAGCAGCAGTTTGGAGACCATATGCCAATAAATGCTGCCCAATCCTTCAAAGGCAAAAAACGTGCCAGACCGGCCAGTGAAGGCACGATGGTTAAACGTTTGTTCAAACAAATTGAGCATAAAGTCACGTTCGGCTTGGACTAAATCGGCAAATTCAGCTTCCTGGGACAGTTCTGCAAGAACTTGGGCGACATCACCGGCATTGCGGAAACGGCCGTTAAAGTGATATACCCCCGCCTCATCCACGCCCAACAAACGCAAATCGCCAG
>JACSSI010000947.1 GCA_014879345.1 Anaerolineae bacterium
TGAGGTCGATGGCTGGCAGTTTCGGGGGGAACATGGGGTGCATGGCATCTGGTCGCCGTATCGCAATTTACAGGCGATGTTGGGGCGGCACGGCATCCGACCCGCTTTTGTGCCGGCGCAAGAAGAGACCTGGATATACAAGAAAAACGGCAAAGTTAAACGCGCCGAGGTGGGCAGTGCGCTGCGCCGTAGTTGGATTCCGGCGCCGCTGCATTATCTGGCGCTGTTTATTCGTCCCCGTTTTTTGCGTATGTTGGGCTGGCGCGACTGGTTTTCCTTGCCGCTGGTGTGGTACAGCCTCATTTTGGCGGTGGGCGTTGACCCGTTGGCCGAAAATCAGCCGTTAGAAGGCATGTATTTAACGGATTTTACGCGGGGTTGGTCGGATGCGATTCGCTCGTTTTGCATTGGGTTGGCGCGGAACAGTCTCTCCGGCACGCCGGATGAGGTGTCGTTGTCGGGCTTCATTGCGTTTTTGCGCTATTACACGCTGCTGCGCCGCGATTCCTGGGGCTTTTCGTATTTGCCAGGGGATGGCGGCACCAGTTTGATTGATCCGCTGGCGGCGAAGATGGTTGAATGGGGTGGAGAGATTCGGTTGGGAACGGCCGTTACCCATCTAACACGCACCGATTCCCACTGGCAACTCCACACAAACGGCGAAACCCTGTCAGCCAAGTATGTGATTCTGGCGACTGACCCCGATAATGCCCGCAAATTGGTGGAAGCGAGTCCAGATTTGGCTGATGATACTGTTGATTTTTACTGGCCGGCGGGAAGGGAAACGGCCGTTGTGCGACTCTGGTTCAATCGTCTGCCAAACGAAAAATCGGGGGCAGAAGGAGGCATCTTAACGGGTGAATTTATCATCGACAACTACTTCTGGCTAGATCGCATCCAGGATCAATACCGCGTTTGGGGCAAGGCGACGGGCGGCAGTGCGCTGGAAGTGCATTTGTATGGCCCGCCGGACGTGTTGGCGCAGTCCAATCCAGTGCTGCTGGCGCGCGTTATTACCGACGTGCAGTCAGCTTTCCCTGAGCTGCGCGGGGCGCTTATTCATCAGGAATTGCAGCGAAACAGCGTCAACCACACGCTTTTTGGCGTGGGGACAGCCGGTCGCCACCTTGCTGTGCAGACGCCCTGGGAAAACATCTTTTGTTGTGGCGATTGGGTGTACGATCCGAATCCATCTTTCTTCTTGGAACGGGCCACGTTTACCGGCATTGGGGCAGCGAATGAAGTGCTAAAAGCGGAGAACTTGCCGTCCTGGCCGACCGTCGCCTATCCGCCACCAGAGCGTTTTGCGGCGTTCTTAGAACGAGCGATGCGCGGCGGGCGGGGTTTGCTGAGAAGAAGAAAACATGATGATTAGCACACTTTCCTGAACGGCCGTTGTTTCTGATATACTATCCAGAAGAATGCGGAGGTCATGATATGAGCGTACAAATGGTCATTGAAATGCAAAATGAGCAGGGAAGGCAATCAATCTTGTCGGCGATTGAGGCTTATAAGCAGCGTTTGCAGGCGAGTATTGTTCATGGGCAGCGCCTTCTGGCAGATTTTGAGCAGCGTTACGATGTGGCAACAGATTACTTTTTGGCAAACATGACAGCCGAGGATTTAGAAGGCGGTGATGAAGAATATGTCGATTGGGCTGGGGAAGCTCATTTATTAAAAGGTTTGCAAACTGAATTAGCTGAACTCGAAAATGCCCGCTTCCAACTTCAGTGAGTATGTGCAAAGCCTTCAAGACAAGGTGAATTTTGTCGTATCTTCGGGGGAAGCCAGGTTGATTCACCTTACAATTGAATCGCGTTCAAGTTTTATGGGTTTAATTGCCGGAATTTTACAATTTAAGGACGAGTCAGAGTTACACTTCCGAGAATTTGTAAATGTAAACTTGGCTGAACCTCGCCAAATGTATGCGTACCATTATCAAGACCAAGAGAAGAACTTGGTTTTTCGTTATGATAATGCTGCTCATCGCCCCCATCTATCCCAACCCGAACACAAACATACACCACATGATATTGTCATTGGCCTTTCTCCGTTATTGGTGGAAGTGATTGATGAAATATTGTTTGCTTAACGGCCGTTGTCCGGCTCGTTAGTTTGATGGGATAACACACAACAAGGAGCTACGCCATGAAATTTACGAATGGTTATTGGCTGTTTCGAGAAGATGTCACGCCACATTTTGCGGTGCAGGTGCA
>JACSSI010000948.1 GCA_014879345.1 Anaerolineae bacterium
TGTGCGCCCTGAAGATGAGACGGTGCAGCGCCATCTAAGTCAAGCGCAGGCGGCCGCACGGAACGGCTTGCGCCAATCGCGTCATGTGGTTGAAGATTTACTGCCCGAGCAGTTGGCGCAAGCTACTTTGCCAGACGCCATTGCCAATGTGGTAGCGCGTTGGTCGGAGAGCAGCGGTATTCCGACTGAGTTTGCGGTGACGGGTGAGATGGTTGTATTGGAAACGGCCGTTGACAAAGCCCTCCTTCGCGCCACCCAAGAAGCCCTGGCAAATGTACGCAAACACGCCCAGGCAAACAGCGTCACCGTCACACTCTCTTACTGGGGCGATCAGGTCATGTTAGATATCCAAGACGATGGCATTGGCATCGCCTCTGCAAAAAAGCCAACAGACGGTGGCTATGGTCTCATCGCCATGCGCGAACGCATCGCCAACCTGAATGGCGAAGTCATCATCGAAAGCGAACCAAACGAGGGCACAACGGTCGCCGTATCTATTCCCGTGTAGCGACGAGGGCTGCACATAGACAGTCACAAAATATATAGAGTCATTGATATAAGTAAGCGTTCACAAACAATTTAGCGGTTTTTAGATTGGTTCAATCTTCTTGTAGTTTAAAAATTTAATTGGGTAATTCATTGCTGACTGCGCCGAGGCATAAATGCCCCGGCTAATAGACAGCGCCGGGTAAACCCGGCTTTTGAACAGACAGCCCCATTCATGGGGCGTTGCTGTTTAGACGGGGGCTTCAGCCCTCGGCTATGATGAACCAGATGCTTACAAGGTCGATTACCCGATTTAAATTTTTAAGACGAACAAGATTGGACTAATCTCGGCAGGTTAAAACAAACGCTTACTAAGAGGAATCATCCGTGTTCCCAAAAGCGATTATGGACAAAATTCGATTAATACTCGTAGATGATCACCCTGTTGTACGCGAAGGGCTGGCGGGCATGTTAGCCAGCCAGGCAGACTTTGAAGTCGTCGCCACCGCCTCGGATGGCAGTCAAGCCATCGCCCTGGATGCGCAGTGGCAGCCAGACGTGATTCTGATGGACTTGCGTATGCCCGGCACGGATGGCGTGACAGCCATTCAAGCCATCAAAGCGCAGCGACAAGCCGCCAATATCCTGGTGCTGACCACCTATGACAGCGACGCCGACATCGTGAGGGCCATTGAAGCAGGGGCCACGGGCTACTTGCTCAAAGATACCCCGCGCGACGAACTGTATCGCGCCATTCGTGCGGCGGCGCGTGGCGAATCGGTGCTGGCGCCGGCCGTTGCCGCCCGCCTGATGACGCGGATGCGTGCACCTGCCGAAGAAAGCCTCAGCGCCCGTGAAATCGAAGTCTTGCAGCTGGTGGCTAAAGGCAAAAGCAACAAAGAAATTGGCAAGGCACTCCATATCAGCACGGCGACGGTCAAAACGCATCTTATTCATGTGTTTGACAAACTGGGTGTGAAAGACCGTACTTCTGCGGTGACAGTGGCGCTGGAGAAAGGTATTTTGAGTTTGGATAATTAAATGGAATTTAATTTGCAAACAGCTCAACTATATGCGGAAAACGGCCGTTCTGAAGAATGGATACACGCTTACTTGACGACAGGCAAATGGGCAAACTCTGGTTTATCTGAAGGTCTCAAGCTGCAAAAACGCTATTGGCGCGGCCCACTAAAACTTTCTCTTGACGATCTTATACGTACATGTGGCCCAGAGCCAAATATGAAATATCGCGTGGCCCAACAAGATTGGGAGACGCGAACAAATACAATCGCAGGTTCTTTAGAAACCTTAAAAGAGTTACCCCCATTCATTTTACAATACGTCAATGGTGAACTGATTTTATGTGACGGGAATCATCGTTACGGCGCCTTACGCAAACTGGGTTGGTCAGAGTGCTGGGCGTTTATTTGGTACGATAGTCCAGAAGAACGTGCTGAACATGTGGCGCAATCCTAAGATTAGCCATTCAAAAAGGCAAACGAGTCTTTTTCCTTGCCCAATGCTTTTTCTACAATAGCTTGTAAAATGAGATGTCTTTCAGATCGTGTTAGTCCGAGGTAAGAAGACAATCCTATAACATGTAACACTGTTTGCAGAACCGTGTTTCCGCGAATATCATACCCCTGAAGAGGAATCGTGTGACAGGATAAAGGTACCTGGAACTTGCAGGTCATTTTCTTTCATATTACAGAGCACGGCCATAAAAT
>JACSSI010000056.1 GCA_014879345.1 Anaerolineae bacterium
GCACTGGCGCAGCCAACAAGGCCCAACATCACGATTAAAAACATCACAACAAACAACTTCAATTGGGTTCTCATGATTCACGCTCCTTTTTAGCAAACTTGACAACTTTCAAATCCAGGACGGGAGCCTCAACTTTGTCCCGCCTTTGCCAACAGCGTACCCCAATCCTTGCTGCGAAATTTGACAAAACTTGCCAAAATTCCCCATCCAACCTCAAAACCATTTATACTATTCACTATCATCGGCTCGAACTGGGAGCGCGGGCATCTTGCCCGCAGAGCCACCTTGCCAACGCTGTCCCAATCTGATTTTTCTCCCTGTTCTCTCTGTGAATCTCTGTGTCGTCTCCGTGAATCTTTGTGTCACTTTTTTAATGGAGGCAAAATGACCACCTCAAGCACCAGTTTCGCACTCGATCACTTCACCACCTTTGGCGACTTGCTCAAATACCTGCGCCGCCGCGCCGGATACACCCAGCGCGAACTTGCCATCGCCGTCGGCTACAGCGACACCCAAATCTCCCGCCTGGAACACAACGAACGCCTGCCCGACCTGGCAACCCTCACCGCCCGTTTCCTGCCCATCCTCGACCTGGAAAAGCAGCCTGAGGTTGCGGCGCGGCTGCTGACACTGGCGGCGGCCGTGCGCCGGGAAGACGCACCCGCCACCGGACTGCCCCCGTACAAGGGTTTGCACTATTTCGACGAAAGCGACGCCGACCTGTTCTTCGGGCGAGATGGCCTGACAGCCCAACTGGCTGCCCGTCTCACAAAACAGGCGGCTTCTGACCAGCGTTTCCTGGCAGTTGTGGGCGCGTCGGGCAGCGGCAAATCATCTGTCGTGCGCGCCGGGCTGATTCCGGCGCTGCGCTGGCAGCCGTCCTCTTCCGGCTGGCCGATGTTTGTGCTGACGCCAACCGCCCACCCGTTAGAGAGTCTGGCAGATATTCTGCATGGGGAAGCACCCACCAGTTTGCCCGCGAGAAAGTTGGTGGATGAACTGGCCCAACAGCCAGACAAACTCAGCCTGACCCTGCAAACGACGGTGAAAACGGCCGTTTCCCCCCATACCCCTCATACCCTCCTCGTCATCGACCAGTTTGAAGAACTTTTCACCCTCTGCCGCAGTGAATCAGAACAGCAAGCCTTTGTGCAGAATTTGACAACCGCCGCCTGCTATGAGGGGGGAACGGCCGTTATCCTCATTGTGCTCCGCGCCGATTTTTACGCCCACTGCGCCCGTTTCGACTTGCTGCGGCAGATGCTTGCCCAACACCAGGAATACATCGGCCCCATGACCGCCGCCGAACTGCGCTGCGCCATCGAAGAACCGGCGCAGCAGGGGCATTGGCAGCTAGAACCGGGATTGATAGACCTGCTCCTCCACGACGTAGGCGCCGCCGCCGGGCATAGTCCCGAACCCGGCGCACTGCCCCTGCTCTCCCACGCCTTGCTGGCAACCTGGCAGCGACGGCGCGGACGCACCCTGACGTTAAGCGGCTACACCGCTTCCGGCGGCGTGCGCGGCGCCATCGCCGAAACGGCCGAATCCGTCTTCTACGACCAGTTAGACCGCGACCAGCGCCAGATTGCCCGCCACATTTTCCTGCGCCTCACCGAATTGGGCGGCGACGACGCCCAGGCCGATACCCGCCGCCGTGTCAGCATCGACGAACTACCCGCCCGTCCCGAAGACAGCGACGCCGTGCATCAAGTATTGAGCGCCCTGGCCGACGCCCGCCTCGTCACCACCGACCAAAATGCCGCCGAAGTGGCCCATGAAGCGCTCATCCGCGAATGGCCGACCCTGCGCGGCTGGCTGGAAGAAGACCGGGAAGGGCTGCGCCTGCATCGTCACCTCACCGAAGCGGCCCAGGAATGGGAAACACTGGGGCGCGACCCTGGCACGCTTTACCGGGGGGCGCGGCTGGCGCAAGCCGCAGAATGGGCTGCCGCCAATCCCGAAAATGTTAACGCCCTGGAGCGAGAATTCCTCGAAGCCGCACAAACTGTCGCTGAAAAAGAGAAGCGTGAACGAGAAGAGCAGCGCCAGCGTGAGTTGGCCGCCGCGCACCAACTGGCTGAGGCGGAACGGGTAAACGCCGAGGCGCAAGCCAGCGCCAACCGCCGCCTGCGCCAACGGGCGGCGCTGTTAGCGGTGGCCTTGTTCATCGCCATCGGTTTGGGGCTGACGGCGCTCCTGTTTGCCCGGCGCACCAGTCAGGCAGAACGGCTGGCAACCTCCCGTGAACTGGCGGCAGCGGCCGTCACCAATTTGCAAGTGGATGCGGAGCGCAGCGCCCTGCTGGCGTTGGCGGCGCTGGATCAGGCCGATACCCTGGAAGCACGCAACGCCCTGCATCAGGCACTGCCAGAACTGCATCTGCTGCGCACCCTGCCGCCGCATGAAGGTGGCGCACCCGATGTGGCCTTCAGCCCCGATGGCGCCCGCCTAGCCAGCCTGGGCAATTTTGGCGACGTTATCGTGTGGGAAACGGCTTCGGGTCAGCCGCTGCTTATGCTGCAAGACGACGGGATGGCATTGGGCAGCAGCCTGGCCTTTAGTCCTGATGGCAGTCTTTTGGCCGCGTCTGGCGTAACCCAGGTGGTTGTGTGGGACGCAGCCACCGGCGAAAAATTATTAACGCTGGCGGGGGAGTCGGTGGGTACGACGGTGGGGTATAACCTGGGCGTGGGGCAAATCAGCTTCAGCCCGGATGGGGAACGGCTGGCCGCTGCCAACGTGGATGGCGTCTCCAAAGTGTGGGAACTGGCACCGCAAGCAGAACTGCTGGCGCTGCCGCCCGCTGGCTTGCCTGCCAAAGCGATTGCCTATAGTCCCGATGGCAGCCTGTTGGCAACCGGCGGCGATGAGGGTATTGTCACCCTCTGGGACGCCATCGAAGGGACACAGCTTTTCACGGCAACGCTGGGCGGCGTCATCCACAGCGTCGCCTTCAGCCCGGATGGGCAAAGTGTGGCGGCCGTCAGTGAGGATGGCGGCGGCAAAATCTGGGATGTGGCAACGGGGCAGGAATTGTTGAGCCTACCCCGCCTTTCTGGCATGTATGATGTGGCTTTTTTGGAGAACGGCCGTTTAGCCACCGCCGGGCAGGATGGCGTTACCCGTGTCTGGGATTCAGGGACGGGGCAGCAGATACTCGCCCTGGCCGCCTCAGCCAGCACCGTCATCGGCGTGGCGGGCAGCCCGGACGGGACGCTGGTCGCCACCTCCAGCTATGACGGCGCAGTGCGCTTGTGGGACACCGCGCCCGGCCGTGAACTGTTAACCATTCCCGCCCATGAAGGCATTGTCTGGAATATAGCCTATTTTCCAGATGAAAAGCGCCTCGCCTCAGCCAGTGTGGACGGCACGGTGAAGGTCTGGGAAGCAGGCACGGGGCGTCTGTTAACCAGCTTATCGCCAGAAGCAAGAGCTGGCTTGACCAGCGTAGCCATCAGCCCTGATGGGACGTGGCTGGCGGCTGGCGGACTGGATGGCACGGTCACACTTTGGGACAGCCGCACCGAGGAAATGTTGATGACTTTGCCCGGCCATGCCAATATGGTCGTCGGGCTGGCATTCAGCAGCGACGGCGCCCGGCTGGCGACGGCCAGTTGGGATGGCACGGCCAAAGTATGGAATCTGGCTGATGGCACAGAGATCACCACATTCAACGGCCATACCGCACCCGTTTTGCTGACGGGCATCGCTTTTAGTGCAAACGGCCGTTCCCTTTTCACCGGTGGAGATGATGATTTTGTGCGCCAATGGGACGCCGCTACCGGTGCGGAAATCCACACTTACGCTGGCGAGGGCAAGGATATTTACGGCGTGGCGCTCAGTCCAGATGGCAAAACACTGGCGATGGGCGATCAGGATGGGATGATTACACTGTGGGATGTGGCTTCTGGCAGCAAGCTGCGTACATTTGGCGGACATGCCGGGCTGGTATTACGCCTGGTGTTCAACCAGGATGGCACGCGTCTGGCGTCAGCCGGGTTTGACAGGCTGGCAAAGGTTTGGGATGTGGCTACTGGAGAAGAGTTGTTCAGCCTGTATGGTAATCTCAGCAATGTATTTGGCGTCTCGTTTAGCCCTGACGGTGCAAATCTGGCAGCAGCCGGGGCGGATGGCACGGTACGCACGTATACGTTGGCGCTGGATGAACTGGTGGCGCTGGCTCAGGCGCGGGTCACGAGAGAATTGACGGATGAGGAGTGCTATAAATTCTTGCATGTTCCAACCTGTCCGTGAAAGCGAAGTGTGGCGGCACAGGTTGGAACATCAGATTGAAGGGCGTGGGTTATTGGGGCAGCCAGGAATCAAGGCAGATGCAGTTCCCACATGGCATTACGTGTTGCTTCCCCTGTGGTGCCGCCAAATAAGATGATAGTGCCTCTCGTTTCATCGTAAAACATCATGTGGCGGCTTAATGCTTCTGCATAGGCGGGTAACTCCAACCATTCCCATTCTGTGCCATCAAAGCTCCAGGTTGAATTATCATACCCTCGTGTATTGCCTTTTGAGCCGCCAAACAAAATGCTCACTTCCTTGTTTGGATCGTAGGCCATGGCCGCATCGGTGCGCTGGGGTGAATCCGCGTCCGGGACGATTTGCTGCCATGTTTGATCGTGCCAGGTATAAGTTCCCCAAAGCGGGAAGAGTGCCACCGCCTGATTGCGTGCATCTTCGTATGCAAATGGGAAATTTGCGCCGTTTGGGGCGTTAGATTCATTGAAGATAGCTTGCCACTCGTTTCCATCCCATGCCCAACTGTCTGTTGGATAGTATTCCGCTTCATTATAGCCACCATGCAAGATGATCTTCTGCTGTTGGGGATCATAGAACATGGCGGCACAGCAAACCGGAGCCGGGCTGTTGATGGGAGATAGCTGCTGCCATTGTTGACCATCCCATTCCCAGGTATCGTTTAGTGCTCCTTGGGCTGTTATGCCGCCATAAAGCACGGTTACTTTTCTTTGAGGATCGTAGGCCATGGCTGGACTGAATCGCGGCGGTGGTGAGAGTTGGGGGGCGAATTCTTGCCATTCTCTGCCATCCCATTCCCAGGTATCCCCAAGTGGTTCCCAGTCATACCAGGAGTCTCCCAAAAACTCGGAGCCGCCGCCGAATAAAACAGCGCGCTGCCGATCTGTATCGTAAACGAGTCCCGCATCCACACGGGCGGGAGGCAGCGTTTCAATGTTGAGTAATATCCAGCCTTCAGGCGGGGTGAGCACAACCCACAACAGGATGCCTACCAGGAAGGTGAGCCAGATACCGCTGGCAATCCACGCTGCTTTGGAAATGCGCGGGACTTTGTTGGCGGTTGTTTCCCACATGTGGTGGCTGATGCCGCGTGGCAGGAGGGTGATGGCCAGGGCAATGCCTAACACGATGCCAGCCGCGATGGTCAGGGTGACATCGACGGCGGTGCAGGTGCTTTGGGATAGGGTTAATATGTCTTCGAGGCTGCATCGTGTCCAGGCGACGAAGCTGCGCAGATGTTGGTAGCTGACGATCATCCAGATGATGATGGCGGGTTTGTAGGCAAGGTAGCGCAAGGCGACCCACAGGATGAGCGCCATCGCCAGGATGGTGGCTACGTACAAAAGCGGGTGAATACGCAGGATGGGGGTGAGCCAGGGAAAGAAGGTGGAGCCGATGCTGAAGTTGCTCCAATAGCTGGCTGATTGTCCCGTCAGGACGACGAGGCTGTCGCTCAGCAGGATGAGGATGGCGAGGAAGGTGAGTGGTTTGGGTAGATGGGGTTCGCCGAGGAAGGCTTGTTTGAGGCGGTCTGAGGTAGTTTGTGGCGGTGGTGGGTTAACGGCCGTTTCTGCCTCATCTTCTTGGTTTTCATCTGTAACGGCCGTTTCGGGTTCTGGTGCTGCTGGGGTTGTTATCTTTGCCAACCGCTGCTGGGCTTTGGTGTGGTTGGGGTCTAGTTGCAAAACTTGTTGCAGGCAGAAAACTTGATCTTTTTCTTTATCTACCGCAAATGATAAGGCATACCAGGCTAATACATCTTGTTTGTTTTGGCGCACTGCCTGGGTAAGAAGTTGTCTGGCTTGTGGCTTGTGCCCTGCTTTTAAGGCGGCAATACCCTGTTGTGTGAAGTCGTTCATCAATACCCTCCCGAATAACGGCCGTTTTCTACAATACTTTTTCAGCCGCAGAGATTATAGCACAAAGGGGAAAATACTCTGATGAACAAAGAGGGCTTTAAACAGGTGTGGATTCTGTAGGTTTAGGCTCAACTGACCGGGTTGTCTGCCGTGCCAACAAGACCAAACACCCCACCAACAAAGCCAGCGCAACAATCTGCACAATGTGGTAGCCATCGGCCGTTAGCAACGCATTGTCCCGATACGCATCCAGGAAGAGCCGCCCGGCGCTGTAGAGCGCGAATGCCAACAAAAACGGCTGTCCCGCAGGCGCACCCCGCTTGACGACCAACCACCAGACCCCTAACGCGGCCACTCCCAAAACAATCTCATACACCTGCACCGGATGCCGCCGAATACCAAAGACCGACATGCCCCAGGGCATACTGGTCAGCGTGCCATAGCCTGGCCCTGCCAAAAAATCGGCCAGACTGAGGGCAATCAAGGCCGTGAGCAGCCCGGGTGTGAGTGCGTCCAGTGTAGGCCAGAGGGGGAGATTTTTATAACGGCCGTAAAAAAAAGCGGCCGCCACGCCAAAGAACAAACCAGCCCACACGGTATAGCCACTGGTTAGCGGCCAAATAATGCCAATCAAATTTTGGCTAAATGAGGCCCAATACTCTGCTACAAAAGCCAGCCGTGCCGCCACAATGCCCACCAGCAGCCCAACCACCGCCACGCCATACGTCGCTTCCACGTTTAATGCCAGCCGCTTGGCCGCCCGTTCAATAAGTGTCAACGCCACGTAAGCGCCCAGCAAATAGACAATGCCAGCAGTCGGAAAAACAAAGGGGCCAATGTTGATAGTTGGGAACATAATTTACAAAAAGATAGAGTGTAGAGATAGAGATAGAGGCAAAGCGCGAGAAACAAACACCTTGCAGCTTTGCTACTCTGCTCTCATCATCCCCTCGATACGGTCTTCTAAAACGGCCTGATTGACAATGCCCACGATGACTTCTTGCACCACGCCGTCGGGGTCGATGAAGATGGTGGTGGGCAAGCTGTTGATGTTGTAGTTGAGGTTGACGCTGTTATCGTCATCGACGAGGAGTGGGTAGCTGATAGCTTGACGGACGCCAAACTCTTGCACGATATTGGCTGATTCGCCTTGATTGACACCGATAACGGCCGTTTTCCCATTGTATTTCATCTGCGCCCGTTCAAAGAAAGGCATCTCCACGCGGCAAGGGCCGCACCAGCTTGCCCAAAAGTTAAGTACCACTGGCTGTCCACGAAGTTCACTAAGCGTTATACGTTCGCCAATGGGGGTTTGCAGCGTGAAATCCGGCGCGAGATGGCCGACGATAGGCGCTTCCGTCAACGTGAGAATGCTTGGTTCTTTGACCTCCTCCTTGGAGACCACAATCCAGGCAACACCCATTAACGCCGCCACCGCAATCCAAATTATCCATTCAAAACGACTTCTTAACATGGGGGAATCATACGAAGATTAAAATGAACCGGCAACCGTTTTAAGACAACCTTTACCGAACCATTACTTTCGTGTGTAATGTGGGCTTTTAGCACGCATGTACACGAAAGTGCGCACTACGAACTGGACAATAACTCGTTGAGTAGAATCGTTTGGGGCCCATCCGTTTTGGGCGAGCCAGTGAGGTCATACGTCATCGCGCCGTCGATGGTGATCGGCACCATTTCACCCAGCGGCAGCTCACCTGGGATGATGACAAGGCCATCAATTTCTGGCGCATCACGGTAAGTGCGGCCGATGCTCAGGTTATCGCCGTGTCCTTCGATGAGGACGGGCAGGATGCGCCCCACCTGCGCCTGATTTCGTGCCAGAGAGATGGGCTGTTGCAGCTCCATCAGTTCATCCAAACGGGCTTGTTTGACTGCTTCCGGCACCTGCCAGGAAACATCAGCAGAGGGGGTGGAGGCTTCGTAGGAGTAGGTAAACGCGCCTACACGGTCAAACTTCAGGTCGCTGACAAACTGCTTGAGCGCATCAAATTCTTCATCCGTTTCGCCCGGATAGCCCACGATGAAGGTGGTGCGTATAGCGATGTCGGGCATGGCTGTGCGTAGTTTGCCCAGGGTGTCGTAAACCCACTCAATGTTGGCGGGGCGGCGCATCCGTTTCAAGGTTTCGCGGTGACCGTGTTGCAGCGGAATATCCAGATACGGCACAATTTGGGGTGTTGTTGCCATCGTTTCAATCAGTTCATCGGTGACGTAGCCCGGATAGGCGTACATGATGCGCACCCACGGGATTTCAGGAGCAGACGTGGTGATTTCTTTGAGCAGTGTACTCAGGCCGTTTTTGAGGCCAATGTCGTGACCGTAGTCGGTGGTGTCTTGGGCAATGAGCAGCAGTTCTTGGATGCCTGTCTCTTGCAGGCGCACGGCTTCTGCCACGATGTTTTCTAGCGGACGGCTGACGTGGGTACCTTTGATTTGGGGAATGGCACAAAAAGCACACGGACGCCGACACCCATCTGAAATTTTGAGATAGGCGCTGGCTCCCTGAACGGCCGTTCTCAGCACCCCTCTCTCATCCCTCCCCACAGTTTTCGCCTCTTCGGGCAGGTGATAAAGTGGTTCAGGATGCTTGCGCCGTCGCAGTTCACGTACAAAGCGCACAATATCCATCCAGCGGCGCGTGCCAATTACCCCATCGACGCCAGGCACCCAGGCCACCACTTCATCCCCATAGCGCTGTGCCATGCAGCCCGCAGCGATGAGCAGTTGGTTTGGCTGTTTGAGAGCGGCTAATTCTTGCAAGGCGCCAATTGATTCTTGCCGGGCGCTTTCGATGAAGCCGCAAGTGTTGACAATCATCACACTGGCATCGTCAGGATCAGTCGTGCCTGCATAACCAGACTTTTGCAACAGGCTCGCCATGCTCTCAGAATCAACCGTATTTTTGCTGCAACCGAGGCTCAGTAGATAGAAATTTTTCTTCTGTTTTTGTTTGCTCATGGAGGTCAAAGGATGAAGGATGAGGGATGAAAAAATTCATCCTTCATCCCTCATAATTTAATTTGTGGTTCGCCACACTTCTTCTTTATTTTCACCGCGTTCGCCCATGCGGCCCCATGGTTGGCCGTTGATGGTGACGAAGATGCCAGCCCCGTTACCGGTATTGACGATGGCTTCTTCTTGTGCCGTCCATTCAAACGGGGGATCATCACCCCTTGCCCAGCCGCTAAACACCACGTCGCCGTCGATGGTCACTTCCATCCAGGTGCGCTCACTGATGTCGAGTTGCAGCGCAATTTCATCCATGGTAGCTGGCAGTTGAGGACGGGTTGCCGAAACGCCCGGGACAGTAGTATCAGGCGACGCGGCATCGATGATATTGCGGCTGGTGGAGGTGATGATCTCGCCAGGCACAAATGCCGGTTGGGTTGCTTCTGCTTCAATCTCCAACATCTCTCCCGATTGGGCGGTGGCAGTGCCTATGGCCCGGTCGGTGATATCTTGGATGAATTCGTTCAGGCTTTGATCCACGGATTGGGAGCCGTCGCCGTTGCCCAACAAAAGAGGCACAAAACGGTTGGCGATGAGGGCTACCGCAATAATCAGGGCGATAACGATGACAAGACGAACGGCCGTTTCCGGGTCACGCCGCTCACCCACATCCACTTCCATATTTACCGGATCGAAGAAGATTTGCTCTTGTTCAGTCGTTAAAGAGGGGGGTGGTTGGTGCGGCGTGCTCTCTTTTGATTGGCGGGAGCGAGAATTCGATTGCTGAGAAAGATTAAGCTCGTAGCGTTCCAGCAAGGGTTGAGAATCCAGGCCTAAGAAACGAGAATAGTTACGTAAAAACCCACGCACATGAACGGGCGTGGGTAGTTTGTTATATTCGCCATTTTCAAGGGCAGCAAGATACTTGCTATTGATGCGGGTTTCTTCCTGCGCTTCTGCCAGCGTCAGACCCTTGGTTTCTCGCGCTTCCCGTAGAATATGTCCGAGTTCGTCCATACCGAAAAAAGTCACTGATTTAAGTCAGTGACTTTATATGAGACAGGCATTTATTTGCTTGATGACCGGGCAATATCATGCCTGTCGCAAATCGTTTAGCCAGCGTAATCTTCGTATTCGTAATCGTAGTCGTCTTCAAATTCGTCCTCGAATTCATCAACTTCTTCGATCACTTCTTCAACCACAACCGGAACGTCTTCACCTTCGATAATGACAGTGAGTTCTGGTTGGACTTCCGCGCTCAAGCGTACCACTACTTTGTGTTCGCCCAGTTGACGCAGTGATTCTACGCCTACTTTGCGCCGGTCAATGTCAGTACCTAATTCGGTATTCAGGTCATCGGCAATTTGAGCTGTGGTAACAGACCCAAACAGTTTTCCTGTTTCACTAGCGCGAGCCGTGTAATTGAGCGTGACAGCAACAATCTTTTCGGCAAGGGCTTCGTACTCGGCGTGAATTTCAGCACGACGAGCTTCTGCCTTTTTCCGCCAGAGTTCAGCCTGATTCATTACACCAGGGCTGGCTTTTACGGCATATCCTTTGGGGATGAGGTAGTTACGGCCGAAACCATTGGCAACGTCGTAAACCTCACCGGCTAATCCAAGATTTTCTACATCTTCTTTCAACAGCACTTTCATAGCTGATTACTCCATCTTAAAACTTAAAATTTGCAGCCTTCAATCGTATCAGAGGGGTGGGAATTTGACAAACAACTGGTGGAATTAATTACTTTCTTGGGCGTAAACCTCATCCATTGCTAAGAGTACATCGTTGAGTTCGGTTACTTCTTCGCTGATTTCCTGGCGTAAACGACGGGCGCGGCTGCTGTCGATGTCTTTGGCATCAACGAGAATGGCCTGGGAATAAATGGTGCCTAGCTGTGCCAATGAGTTCTCGAGCTGCAATTCAGCACGCTGCATTGTGTTTTCTACGCTGTCCAGGATGTTGTACTGCTGTTGTAGGGCTTTGATGGTGGTGTCTACCTGGTTTTTAATGGCCGGGTCCCCTTCAAATTCGTATTTTGTTTGCAATTCTTTGATACGTCGCCAGGCCTGGTTTTTATCCAGGGTGATGCGTTCTTGGCGTCTGCGGTAACGGCTTATTTTTTCGGCCAGGTTGTAGATGTTGTCCAGCCAGTCATCCATTTGTACAGAAGTTTGGATGAGTTCGTCTTTGAGCAGGGAGTCGGACTGTTCGTCGATGGCGATTTCGATACGTTTCTGGTAATCCTGGGCTTGCAGGAACTGCGCTTGGAGATGTTTGTCTTCTATCTTTTTTATATCGAATTTGCGTCGCGTGAGTTCGTTTTCAACTTTGCGTTTGAGTTCTTTATCGGTGAGGCTGCTGGCGACGATTACGCCTTCGATGATGCTGCCCACCAGTAATGAAACGGCTGATGCGGATGGGTTCCCAGCCAGGGCAAAACCAACCATAGACAGGAGTGTTGCTGCTATGGTGACGGCGCTTTCCCACCGAAAGAATGCGTTTTCGACGTGGGCTTTTAATACTTTTTTTTCTAGTTCGGTGCGGATATCGTCAGTCATGTTTGTGTGTTTATATGCTTTTGTACGGTTGTGAGCAAACGGTTAAGTTGGGCTTGCTGCACGGGGTCTGGTGTGATGCTAAGTGCGGATTGTAAAACGTCGGCACTGCGTTGGTAGAATCCGAGCCGGGCGTAGGCGATGCCAAGTTGGCGTTGATATTGCCGGTTTGTTGGTGCTGCTGCGGCGGCTCGTTGCCAATTGAGAACGGCCGTTGCCCATTCTCCTTTTTTTGCTGCTCGCTGTGCCGCACCATGATAGCTGCCAGATGATTGCAGCCCTTTTTCCAGTTTCGCGTGATGGCGTGTTTCTTCCCGCTCAAAATCTGGCGCTGCTTTGAACACAGCCACGATCAAAGCGATGACGATGGCTATTAATTGAAACCCACGCAATGCTGTGCCCGTGAAATTGATTGCGGGATTGACCACATTGTCGAGGATGGGTGATATATGAACCATTGCTACTTGTGATAATTCTGCTGGCATAAACATGCCTACGATATTAGCGACCAAGATGGTAATGAGCAAAATAATGGTACTTATATACGCCCAGTATTGTCTGAAATAGACACCTGCTGTCAAACTAAAAAACACAATCATCATGAAAATGGGCAGGATGGTAAGCAGGATATTTCGTGTTACCATGATGTCATAAATTGCTTGCAGTAGATAGAGCTGCCCAATGGCTAATAACATGATCCACAGGATATGTAAATTTGTGCTAGGTTGGGCGTATCGGTACGTTTTTGTTACCAGCACCTGACTACAGCGTGGACATTTTTGTTCGTCTCCAGTTAATTCTTGCGCACAGAAGGCACATAGTTCAGCATCTTGTTCCCAAATGTCGTTATAGCTAGAGTTTTGGGCAAATGCAGGGTTTTTAACGAGATACTGAGCTGGCGTGGGGTCAGGCATTTGTTTGTTTAGTTTTGCCAGCCCTCGTTTTGCTGCCTGATTTTCTGGATTGAGTGCTAAAACATTTTCCAGGCAAACTCTTTTATCTTCATCTGCTGTTAACGCACCACTGAGCCACAGCCATGCTTGCTCAT
>JACSSI010000949.1 GCA_014879345.1 Anaerolineae bacterium
CTTTCAACCGCAGCCATTGTTCAAAGAAAAGGAATTGCGTGAATTTATACAGTTCAACTTCATCAGCCAGTTTCTTTGCCCAGGTTTGCATTGCGGCCGGTTTACGGTGGGCAATATCGGCAGGCCACGTATTCCAGACACCCCCGTCCTGGTCTTTGTGATGATTCTTAATCGCCATGAACAAAGCAAAATCATCCAGCCAAAAGGCATTGTCGGCACAGAACTGCTTGTAAGCATTAATTTTTTCCAGATTGCCCGACGTTTTAAACTGAGAAAATGCTTTCTGGAAAAGTTGATTTTTATAAAAGATAACCCAACCATAATCCACCACATCGGTGGGAAACGTGGGGACATCTTTAACAGCGCTGGCCGCTAAATAACCATCACCAATCAGTTGATCCGGACTGATGAGGAGTGGATTGCCGGCAAAGGCGGAAAAGCATTGATAGGGTGAATCAGCATACCCGGTTGGCCCAAGCGGGAGAAGCTGCCAGTAGGATTGTTTGCTCTCCACAAGAAAATCAACGAAACGGTAAGCCGCCTCACCAAAATCCCCAATGCCATAGCGGCTGGGTAAGGATGTGGGGTGTAACAGCACACCCGCTGCACGATTAAAGCGCATGAAATAACCTCGTTTATAAAAAATTTATTGATGTGTACGGGCGATAGCCCATTCATAAAGCTGCTGATAGCCAACAGCGGATTTTTCCCAAGAGAAATCTGAATTCATGCCCTTCTCTTGAATTTGTCGCCAGAGCGGTTTATCAACATTGTAAACATAGATGGCACGCTGCATGGCATGCCAGAAATCTTCAGCATTGAAGTTGTGGAAGACAAAGCCGGTTTGTGGCTCACGCACGGTGTCGGCCAGGCCCCCGGTGTGGCGCACCAGAGGCACGCTACCATAACGCATGGCAATAAGCTGCCCTAACCCGCACGGCTCAAAGAGCGATGGCATGAGGAAAATGTCTGAACCTGCGTAAATTAGGGGGGCTAAATCTGCTTCATAGGCGAGAACGGCCGTCATCTTTTCTGGATGATGGCTCGCCATGGTGGCAAACATGTTTTCGTATTCATAGTCACCAGTACCCAGCAGTACAAACTGCGCCTCGCCAGAGAAACCACTCATGAGCTGATGGATAACCGGCCCCATCAAATCCAGTCCCTTCTGCCAGGTGAGACGGGAGACCATAGCCACAAGCGGAACGTCATCACGCTGGGGTAAGCCCACTCGTTTTTGCAGAGCATGGCGATTGCCAATACGTGCTTCCAAGGTGTCTACGGTGAACGGGGCTGGCACAAGTGGATCGGTCGCGGGATTCCAGGTGTCGTAATCAATGCCGTTGAGAATGCCGTGCAAATCGTAGGCTCGATGGCGCAGAAGGCCATCCATGCCTGCGCCGCCTTCTTTGGTCATGATTTCCAGGGCATAGGTGGGGCTGACGGTGTTGACCATGGTGGCATGGTAAATACCACGTGCCATCAGGTTTACTTCACCATATGGCTCTTCAGCCAGGGAATGGGTTTGGATGCCCATATAGTCGAAGATGTGCCAGTTGGTATTGCCCTGTATGGCTAGATTGTGGATGGTGAAGACGGTGGGCATGGGATGGAAAAAATCATCTCCCCGGCCAGCGGTAGCCAGCCAGGTGATGGCAGGAGCGGCGTGCCAATCTTGCCCATGAACGACATCAGGCTGCCAATCCATAGCTTTTGCCAATTCCAGGGCAGCGCGACTAAAGAAGGCGAAACGGTATGGATCATCCCAATAACCGTAGAGCGACGGCCGTTTATATAAATGCCAATTGGCGATAAAGTAAATCGGAACGTCACTGCCGGGCAGGCGGCCTTCAAACACGCCAGCCGGTATCAAGCTGCCGTCGATGGGTACATCTAGCTGCATCTCCAACGGCGCAACATCAGGAAAACGGCCGTCTTCAATTTTCTGATAAGCAGGCATTACAACGCGGATGTCGTGTCCCATCGCTTTGAGTGCTTTGGGCAACGATCCCCCCACATCACCCAACCCACCTGTTTTGGCAAAGGGGTCAACTTCTGCGCTGATGAACAAAATTTTGAGTGCGTCTGCCATAGGATTTTCCTTTTTGTATTTACTGCATACTTATTGAGCCATTTTCCAATAGGGTATTGTCCTCTATTTCCAGTGGTTATTCAAGAATCCCTTGTAGAGACGCAAAATATG
>JACSSI010000950.1 GCA_014879345.1 Anaerolineae bacterium
AAATCACCTGATACAATTAGAAATCATAAGCGGTCTTCACCCAAACGATTCCACAGAGAATGCTGAAACGTTCTGTCACGGGAATAAACGGTAGATTGATTGCGTCTTCACCCAAACGATTCCACAGAGAATGCTGAAACCTTGAGCCACTGGCGCAGATACCACGCCACCAATGCCGTCTTCACCCAAACGATTCCACAGAGAATGCTGAAACAGTGACGCTTGGTATTTCGGCGATGGGTGCGTCAAGGTCTTCACCCAAACGATTCCACAGAGAATGCTGAAACCAGAGCCGGACGCGCCACTAATCGCGCCAATAACAAGTCTTCACCCAAACGATTCCACAGAGAATGCTGAAACGCTTAATGACTTTCCCGGTCAAGCTGCCGTCAAACAGTCTTCACCCAAACGATTCCACAGAGAATGCTGAAACAGTTATCAAACTGCCACACTGGACTGAAGGCACGAAGTCTTCACCCAAACGATTCCACAGAGAATGCTGAAACGCGTCAATCATTTGTTGCTTTACACTTTTACGCCAGGTCTTCACCCAAACGATTCCACAGAGAATGCTGAAACCTTGGTCAGATTATGCAAAGGATGAGGAAGAATGACGTCTTCACCCAAACGATTCCACAGAGAATGCTGAAACATGTGCTTGTGGCCGCAGCTTCGGTGTGAAGGCGTGGTCTTCACCCAAACGATTCCACAGAGAATGCTGAAACACCGACTACGAAGCGGGTATCAACTTTGTTGAAATCGGTCTTCACCCAAACGATTCCACAGAGAATGCTGAAACGCATGGTGTTGTATGCTTCCCGCTTACAATCCGCAGTCTTCACCCAAACGATTCCACAGAGAATGCTGAAACCTTCTCCTTGTGGTACGCCGACAATTCGCGGCACTGTCTTCACCCAAACGATTCCACAGAGAATGCTGAAACATGTTGGAATTCATCAAGGGTAATCTTTTTTTTCTGTCTTCACCCAAACGATTCCACAGAGAATGCTGAAACCAGGTCCCCGCGTTTTGTTTCGTAAGTGCTGACAAGATGTCTTCACCCAAACGATTCCACAGAGAATGCTGAAACACACGAATTTCCCCGCGTTCTTCTGGGTTCCTTGGCGTCTTCACCCAAACGATTCCACAGAGAATGCTGAAACCTAGGCACTGCTGATATGTACATGTCAGAGGGCGGCCGTCTTCACCCAAACGATTCCACAGAGAATGCTGAAACGAAGAGGAAGCGTACCAACCAGAAGCAGTATCGGTGTCTTCACCCAAACGATTCCACAGAGAATGCTGAAACCAATTATTCCAAATGCCTCACCTGTCAATTCAAGATGTCTTCACCCAAACGATTCCACAGAGAATGCTGAAACACTGTTCGCGCCCTAAGTTTCGTTCAACATAAGATAGTCTTCACCCAAACGATTCCACAGAGAATGCTGAAACGTCAGGTCCTGCCACTTCAACGCCTTTTCAACCCGGTCTTCACCCAAACGATTCCACAGAGAATGCTGAAACATCGAGCGTTATATGAGATCTGATACCAGTGGTGGGCGTCTTCACCCAAACGATTCCACAGAGAATGCTGAAACAGCAGCAGCAGGTGAGACCACTTACCCGTTGGCGGGGTCTTCACCCAAACGATTCCACAGAGAATGCTGAAACAAAAGAATGACGACGTGTGCTCGTCAAACACATGCGTCTTCACCCAAACGATTCCACAGAGAATGCTGAAACTACGCCAAGCTGATACCGCACCGGCATTGGTTATCTGTCTTCACCCAAACGATTCCACAGAGAATGCTGAAACCTTGGCATGTTCTATCGCCTTACGGAAGTGTGGGCAGTCTTCACCCAAACGATTCCACAGAGAATGCTGAAACAGGTTAGTGATCGCTGGCTTGAACTTTGGAAGCGGCGTCTTCACCCAAACGATTCCACAGAGAATGCTGAAACAGCGTCAAGAATGGCAGGTTCGGCGCTAAATCAGTGTCTTCACCCAAACGATTCCACAGAGAATGCTGAAACATTTTTTCTTTGTGCCAAACAATCCAGCTTGTGGGTCTTCACCCAAACGATTCCACAGAGAATGCTGAAACGATTTAATTGTATTTGATGACATTGATGACAAACAGGTCTTCACCCAAACGATTCCACAGAGAATGCTGAAACATCGGGCTTTTACTATC
>JACSSI010000057.1 GCA_014879345.1 Anaerolineae bacterium
GAGGGACTAGGTGGGTAATGGTGATGTTTAGAGCGTGTGGAACTCTCTTTTTATGGTTGGCGCTGTTGGTGGGCTGTGGTCAACTGGAAGTGGGCATTGAAACAACGGCGACGCCTGAACCGACAGCCACCATCATAGCGGTGGCAGATGTGGTGACTGCCACTATACCGCCGACTACCATGACGCCAACGCTAAAGCCCACAAAATTGGCAACGGCCGTTTCCACTGCCACGCCCACGCCAACCCTCACCGTCACCCACCCACCAACGACCACGCCGACAAAGCTGCCCTTGCCCCCTGCCACACAAACGGCCGTTGCCACCGCCACCACCGATCCATTACCCGTCATCCATCACTTTACAGTTGTGCCGCAAACCGTCGCTCCCGGTGAAACCTTGCGCCTCAACTGGGAGGCAACAGGGGAGTATGCGGAAATTTGTGTTTTCCAGACGGGTTATGGCTGGTACCGTGAGTGTCGGCAAACGGCCGTTTCCGGGGCGCTTTCCTGGGAACTGGATGATCTGCTGCAGGATGATTTTGCTGTCGAATTAACCGTCTATCAAGGCGAACAGCAAGCTGGGCAAGGCTGGCCGGTGCAAGTCATTTGTCTGGATGAAGCAACGTGGTGGTTTTTTACCCCAGCGCCCGTCAACTGCCCCGCCGCCGCGGCCGTGACCACATCTGCCGCCTATCAACCTTTTGAGCATGGCTGGATGTTGTGGCTGGCAGACTCAGACGTGATTTACGCCTTTTTTGATGACAACTCATTTGCCCAGTTTTACGGCTACCAACTTTGGGGGGATGTGGAGAGTGGCGATGGCGGCATTGTTGCCCCTCAAGGATACAAAGCTCCTGTGCGCGGCTTTGGTTTAGTGTGGCGCGGTGAGGCAGATGGGGCAGCAGGTGGCTGGGTGCGTGATAAATTAGGCTGGGGATTAACGTCGGAATCTGGTTTTCAGAGCCAGTATCAGGAAGATGACTACCTCAATTTTTCTGGCATATATGTGCGTGATCCAGCCGGGCGTATCATTTATCTCGACCCTTCTTTGTCTAGCTGGTCGGTCTACATTCAATCCGAATGAGTTACGGTGTGAAGCCCGCCCATTTCATTTTGTAGCGGTAGGCTTCGTCAGCGACAATGACAAAGCCCAGGCGTTCGTAAAGTTGCTGGGCTGGGTTGTTGCTTTTGAGGACGTGGAGGGTGGCAGGCAGGCTTTGGGCTTGGGCAGCAGCGATGAAGTTTTGGATAACGGCCGTTCCCACCCCTTGTCCCTGAAATTCTGGCAAAATCTCAATGAGTCCCAAGTAATAGGCATCTTCCCGATTTTCGATGACCAGCACCCCTGCATCTTCTCCCTCAATTTGAATGATATTTCGTTTGGATGGCTCCCACTTTGCCTCAAAATAGTCACGCTGCCAGCTTTCTTGCCAGCCCCAAGTTGCCTCGATATAAGGTTTCATGGTGGCGCGGTGCAATTGATAGAGGAATTCAAAATCAGCATGTGTGGCCGGGCGCAGAGTGTACATAGATGAATTATAGCGCAAGGAGGGTGTACTGATACACATAATGAGCGGAATATGAATTATAACATTGCAATATATTGACAAAGATTAGACAATCGTGTATACTGCTTTCAGTTAACAAAACAGCTTCTAGCCAAAAAGAAGCACATATAACTTCTTCTCTCCTCTTTACTTCTCTTCCTTTTCAAGGCAAAAAAGGTGACCTCTGGGTCGCCTTTTTTGCTTTTTAGGTGCAACTGTTTGGGCAAGGTGCTTTATTTGTTTCACTTTTTTTGTGGCAATTGAAGATGCGGATTAGCTGTCGATAGGTATAATTGATATGTTCTTTCACTAATGTAGGCAAACGGCGGGAAGTCGTTAAGAAAACAAAATCCCACTATGTGGGTTCCGTATAATTGAACTACTGAACCAATGATAGAAACCTCATCTCTCCTCCTACCACTCATCATATTGGCGCTGGCTTCCGTAGCTGCCGCCCTGTTTGGCATACCTTCACTCAACAAGCGGCTGACCATTACCCAGGTGTGCTGGTTGTTGGCGCTGGCCCCGTTAGCGGCGCTCATTCTCATTCTACGCCTCGTGCCTGCGCTCAATGAAGACGCCATTTTTGTGTGGACGTGGGCGTGGCTGCCCTCGCTGGGCATCAATTTGGGACTGTATGTAGACAGCTTGAGCGCCTTGTTTGCCATCATCGTCACCTTTATTGGCATATTGGTGGTGGTCTATGCCGGGCAATATTTCAAAGGCGACCAGGATGCGTGGCGTTTTATGGCCTACCTGCTGCTGTTTATGACCTCGATGCTGGGCGTGGTCATGGCTGGCGACGTACTGACGTTGTTTATCTTTTGGGAAGGCACAAGCATTCTCTCGTTCCTGCTGGTGGCGTATAAAACGCAGTCAGAAGAGGCACGATATGGGGCGTTTCGGGCGCTGTTTATCACGGGCGGTGGCGGCATTGCCTTGTTGGCAGGGCTGCTGTTTGTCAGTTCGGTGGCAGGTGGCACCGATTTTGCCACCATTTTAAGCAGCGGGGATGTATTACGGAGCAACGAATTCTACTGGGTAATGCTGGCGCTGGTGGCGTTTGGCGCGTTTACCAAAAGCGCCCAGTTCCCCGCCCATATCTGGCTGCCGGGCGCGATGAGTGCGCCGACTCCGGCCAGCGCGTACCTCCATTCCGCCACCATGGTAAAAGCGGGTATCTATCTGATGGCGCGGATGAATCCGGCGCTGGGTTTCACCGAGGAATGGTTCTGGCTGCTGACACTGACTGGCGGCGTGACCATGATTTTAGGCGCGTATCTGGGCTTCAAGCAGAATGACTGGAAAGCGCTGCTGGCGTATTCCACGATCAGCCAGTTGGGTATTTTGATGATTCTTATCGGCCAGGATATTCCTGAGGCGTATAAGGCGCTGGTGATTGGCGTGGTGGCGCACGCGCTGTATAAGTCGGCCCTGTTTATGGTGGCGGGTATTATCGACCATGAGACAGGGACGCGGGATATTCGCCGTTTGGGTGGATTGCGCAAGGTGATGCCGTTTACGTTTTTTGCTGGCACATTGGCGGCTTTGTCGATGGCGGGGCTGCCGCCGATGTTTGGTTTTTTGGCGAAGGAGACATTGCTGGCAACGGCCGTTCACCCATCCCTGCCCCCTCTTCTCTCTGAAGTTTTCCGCTGGGGAGCGGTCTTGGCTGGCGCGTTGATGCTGGCGATGGCTGTCATGGTCATCTGGGAAACCTTCATGGGCAAGCCCAAAGATGATTCCGTGCATGGGCATGAAGCGCCCTGGCCGATGTGGCTGGCGCCTGCCATTCCGGCGGTGTTGTCGCTCTATTTGGCGATTGCCCCAGGCTTCAAGGACGAAGCGGAACTGATGACGGGCGCGGCGCAGGCGGCTTTTGGCGACAGCGAGAAGGTCAAGGTCTATTTCCAACTGTTTCATGGCCTGACGGTGGAGTTGATGCTGTCGATTGGGGCGATTACGTTGGGGACACTGATTTTTGTTTTCCGGCGACCGATTCGGACACAGATGGACAAAATTCTACCGAATGCCAGTTTTAATGCGCTGTATCGCTGGGTGCTGGCAGGCATTGACAAGGGCGCTTTTTGGGCAACACGGGTACAGAAGGGGCAGTTGCGGACATATTTGGTGGTGATGTTAACGGCCGTTATCCTGCTGGTTGTTGGCTTAAGCCCCAGTCTGTTTTTGCTGGGTTGGGCAGAGATTTCTCTGCCCGATTTGAGCTACCAGGGTGAAATTGTCGTTTTGCAGATTTTTGCCACGCTGCTGGTGGTGGGTGCGTCGGCAGCCTCAGTGTTTTTGCGCCGCGATTTTAATGCAATTATGGCCTTTACGGCGTCTGGTTTGGCGGTAGCGCTGCTGTTTGTGCTGGCGCCCGCGCCCGATGTGGCACTGGTGCAAATTGTTGTCGATATTTTGGCGCTGGTTATTTTGATGCTGGCGCTCTCCCGCCTGCCGCGTAAACAACGACGAGCAGCGCAGGAATTAACCATTGCCGTACGAAAGAGGCGCAAAATTCCGATGCCCGACTTGCTGGTATCGGCTGCGTTTGGGCTAATGATTACAGCCATCACCTTTGCTAATTTAAGCCAACGGCCACATGTAACCATCACACCGTATTATGAACAATTTGCCAAGTCGATGACGGGCGCCACAGACATTGTGGGCGCGATTGTTGTCGATTTCCGAGCATTAGATACGCTGCTTGAGATTAGCGTGTTTGCCATGGCGGGGCTGGGTATCTCGATGCTGCTGTTTCATTCCGCCCAAAAGCATGGAGATGAAGGCAGTCAGATGGATGATCCGCTGGGAACGAAGCCGAGTAAGTTTGCCACGTTTGGCATTGGCGGCGTGCGCGAATCGGCGTTTATCCGTGTACCGTCTTATGTGACGCTGCCGTTGGCGATTGTGTTGGCGATAACACAAATTATGTACGGTCATGACCAGCCGGGTGATGGCTTTACGGCTGGTGTGATTATCAGTTTGGCGATTGCACTGTGGTACATGGTATTTGGCTACCAGGAAACACGGAAACGCTTGCCCTGGCTGCGCTCATCGCGCCTGATTGGCTATGGGGTGCTGCTGGCGATTGTCACCGGGGCGGTGGCGGCGTTGATGACGGGTAGTTTCCTGGGCAATGTTGATTTTACGGCAAGCTGGCATTTTATGCCGAAGGGCTTTCATATTAGCAGTTCGTTTTTGTTTGAGGTGGCGATTTGTCTGACGGTGTTGGGCAGTGTGGCGCATATGTTGAATACGCTGGGGCATCCGAGGGAAAGGTGATGGGTAGAGCGTAGTGCGTAGAAAATACGCACTACGCTCTACGCACTAATAAGCTTATGGAATTATTAACGGCCGTTTCAATTGGACTCCTCTTTGCCACTGGCATCTTCCAACTGCTACGCCGGAATGTCATCCGGTCGGCGATGGGCTTGATGATTTTGGCGAATGGGGTAAACCTGTTTTTACTCACGACAGGCGCGTATGATGGCACGTCGGCAGCGTATACTACCGAGGCTGGCGTGCATAGTGATGCGTTGCCTCAGGCGCTGATTTTGACGGCGATTGTGATCAGCATGGGCGGCACGGCCTTTGTGCTGTCGATGCTCTATATCATTTCGGCGCGGTACCAGACGGCCGATATGGATGAAGTGGATAACTTAAAACATTAGGATAGAGCGTAGTGCGTAGTGCGTATTTTTCTACGTTCTACGCACTACGCACTACGATTTTTTATGACGATGAACTTGCTGGTCATCTTACCGGTTTTAATTCCCCTGGTGGGGGCTGTGATTGCGCTGTTGTGGCGGCATAAACGGCCGTTGCGTGACGCCTGGACGCTGGCTGTCATGGTGGTGTCGATGCTGGCTAGTTTTGTGCTGTTGGCGGCGGTGTGGCAGAACGGGAGTCCGCTGGTTTATCAGAGTGGCGGCTGGCCTGCGCCATTTGGCATTTCGCTGGTGGCCGATATGCTGTCGGCGCTGTTTGTGGTGATGGTGCAGGTGGTGATGGTGACAGGCGTGATTTATGCGCTCGGCAGTAAAGATACAGTGGTAACATATCCGGCGTTTTTCACCTTCTTCCTGATGCTGGTGACTGGTCTGACTGGCACAATACTGACGGGTGACTTGTTTAACTTGTATGTTTTTGCGGAGTTGTTGGTAATTTCTGGCACGGTGTTAACGGCCGTTTCTGATGACAAGTTCGGCACAGAAGCGGCGTATAAATATTTTTATATCAGTCTCCTGGCTTCTTTCTTTATGCTACTGGCAGTGGGGACGTTGTATGTTTCCTACGGGACATTGAATATGGCTGATTTGGGCGCAAAGGTGATGGCGGATGGAGAACGGCCGTTGTTGTGGCCGGGTATCGCGCTGTTGTTGGCCTTCTTCATGGTCAAAAGTGCGGCTGTCCCGTTCCACTTTTGGCAGCCTGATTTTCATGCCGCCGCGCCCACACCCGTCAGCGCCATGTTGTCATCGGTGGTGGTGAAACTGGGTGTCTATGGCTTTTTGCGCATGACGACGCTGCTGTTTGTGGCGCAAGCGCCGACGATTCGCCTGATTTTGCTGGTGGCGGGGGTAATTGGCGTCGTATTTGGCGGCTTGTCGGCGATTGGCACGCATAACGTGAAACGGATGCTGGCGTATTCCACGTTGGCACAGGTGGGCTTCATCTTGGTGGCGATTGGCTGGGGAACGCAGCTATCCATCATGACAGCGATTGTGTTTGCCTTCAACCACAGCCTCATCAAAGCGGCCATGTTGATGTTGGCGGGTTATGTTGCCAGCCGGGCCTCGGTCAAATCGGCAGCGTTTGATATTGTCACAGGGGTAGGCAAGCCGCTGCCCTTGGCAGGTGTGTTATTCTTTGTCGGCAGTCTGGCGCTGGCAGGCATTCCGCCGACCAATGGTTTTGTGAGCAAGTCGCTGCTGTTTAGCAGTGGCATTAACAGCACGTTTTACTGGTCGCTGCTGCTGATTGGGGTAACGAGTATTTTTACGCTGATGTATACCATTCGCGCTTTCCAACGCATCTGGTGGCTGGCTCCGGCTGAAGGCATATATACCAAACCGGCTGGTGATAATTTGGCCGCGCCGGTGCTGCTGCTCATCATGATTGTGGCGCTGGGCATCTGGGCCAGTCCGCTGGTAACGGCGGCGCAAGAGGCGAGTGCCTGGTTGAGCGACCCGTCAGTTTATATTCAGGCGGTGCTTGGTGGGTAAAGTCATTTTTGGAGATTAGTATGTGTCACGACGTTTTCGCCACCATTTTCCCCCTCCCTAACCCTCCCCCAAAGGGAGAGGGGATTGGCCTGGCTCCCTCTCCCTTTGGGAGAGAGCTGGGGAGAGGGTGGCGAAATATTCAAGACACTAACGAGATTAGAGATAGAACAATCTCCAATCTCTGATAAATTAAGGTTTTGATTTTTATGATATACGTGTGGCCTGTTGCTGTTTTGACGTTGATTTATCTGGTGTTGACCTCTAACTTTACCCTAAACAATATTGTGGCGGGTATGGTGGTGGCGGTGATTGTGTTGCTGCTGTTCCGACCTCAGTCTGGGAATTTGGCATGGAAACGGCTGCCAACGGCCGTTTTGGCATCCATCAAATACATCATCCGGCTCATGGTCGATTTGCTCGTTAGCGGCATCCAGGTGGCACGGATTGTACTCAGTCCGTCTATGCCTATTAACCCGGGCATTATCGCCATTCCCACCCGCTGCGAGAGCGATTTGAGCCGGGCTTTAAGCGCCCATGCCATCACCCTGACCCCTGGCGAAATGGTGGTGGAAATCAGTGAAGATGGCATCATGTACACTCACATGCTTGACGTGACGGATGCCGATGAGCATGTGCGCGAAGCACAGGAAATGCGGGAAACGATGTTGAAGAAGATATTTGAATAGTGCGTAGAGCGTAGTACGTAGAAAAATACGCACTACGTACTACGCTCTACGTTTTAAGAGTCCGTTATGAAAGACGTGTTACAAATTGTGCTCTATAGTTCATTGTTCATCCACTTGCTGTTAACGGCCGTTGCCGTATGGCGCGTATGGCGTGGTGAAAATGTGGTAGACCGGCTGGTTGGCGTGGAGCTGGTAACGACACTGGTATTGGCTATGCTGGTGCTGGTCTCGCTGATTGAACAAGACAGCATCTATATTGATGTGGCGCTGGCGCTCGCCGCGTTGGGCTTCATCGGCACAATCGCGTTGGCAAAATATGTAGCAGATGAGAAACTATTTTAATGTGGCAGAGTTGCCTGGTTGCAGAGTGGCAAGGTCGCAAAGGTGCGCGTTACCTCAGTATCCTGCAACCTTGCAACTTGCAACTCTTTAAATTATGGAAACAATCTTTCAACTAATCGCTATTATCGCCATCACTGTCGGCACCTTTTTCTCGATTGTAGGGGTGCTGGGCATGGTGCGCTTGCCAGATGTGTATGCGCGGCTTCATGCCACGGGCAAAGTAGGCGTATTTGGCGTGGTGCTGCTCCTGGTGGCGGCGGTAGTGTGGACGCCGCTGGGGTGGGCGCGGGCGCTGCTTTTGATTGCCTTGCTGATGGTGGCCGGGCCGGTGGTGGCGCATGCCTTATCGTCGGCAGCATACCGTATTGGCATTCCCATGAAGCGCCCGGTGCGCAACGATCTGGAGCAGAAGTGAAATTTTTGGTATGATTCAGGCAGTGAAAGAATGAAGATAAAAAGATTAAAGATTACAGCGGATTCCTCATTCAATTTTTAATCTTCAATTATTATTTTGGAGGTGGTGGTATGAGCGAAATGGAACAAGATGTTCAAGATTTGGAATTGAAGCAGTTTAGTAAATTGCCAAGTGGCTGGCAGCGTGTGATTATCGCAGTGATTTTTGTGGTAATTCTTGTCGGTATTGTTTTGTTAAAGCAGATGATCAAGACGGAGGAAGATGTCCGTCATGATGAGGATGCGCTTTAGTTTTTGAGAAATTGCTTTAGAAAGTTGATATAAAACGGCCGTTTTCAGCAGATAACGGCCGTTTTGCGTGATTTAGGTACGTATGAATAAATTTAGACCCCATCTCACCCCATCCCTTAAATCTGGCCTGGCCTATGGCGGTGGTTTAGCCCTCGGCAACCTGATTGCCGTTCTGATTTTTAACATCATCTCATTAGAGAATTTTTCGCCAGGTAATGATGCGCTCCGGCTCGTAGTTGGTGTGCTGCTGGCCTTTGTCATTGCTGGTTTTGGCGCAGGGGTGGGCGCAGCGATTGGCGGCAAGACACTGCCTGTGGTCGATCCACCACGTGGCAAATGGGAATATGCCTGGAAAAGCGGTCTGATTCTGGGACTTTTTTACGGGTTGCTGCTGTTTCCAATTGCGCTGGCATTGACGCTCTTTTCCTTTTACAACATTGGCGACATTCCGGTCAGATTGTTCATGTTTTTGTTTGCCATTGTGGGGGCGCTGTTTGGCTTGCTCTTTGGCCTCGCTTTTGGCGGCTGGACAGTTGGTATCCGGCGTGTATGGCGGGTGGCAGGGTATGCAGTATTGGGGTTTGGTCTGGGTGGCCTGGCGCTGGGCGCAGGCATGTATTTTTTCGTCTACTCCTTCAATTTTGGAGAGTTTTCCTTAACGGGGCGGATTGCCATTCTGCTTGGTTTGTTTGTTTTTGGGTTGGCAGGCGGCATCGCCGTGGCAATGGCTTATGCCCGCTATGCCGCTGAACCCCACCATGCCGACAAACCGATATTCGCCTGGTTGACACCAGTCTGGCGCTGGGTCATTGTCATTGGTCTGGTGGTTGCCATCTTGGTATTTGGCGTGCGCCCACTCATGAATGTGGTGCGGTCTGTTTTGCAGCCGCAGGATGCACATTTAGATACCGTGTTGGTATCTGAGACGGTCGGCACGCATTGGCTTGATCCAGTTGAACTGTCGAGCGGATTTGGTTTGGGCAAGGCGACTGAAGCCCAAATTGATGTGACGGATGATGGACAAGTTGGGCTGGTCTGGCTAATGGCTGATGGCATTGGCTATTTGACTGGGGTATGGGATGTTTCGGCTAAGATGGTAACGTGGCAAGAGCCACTTACTATTTCAACCGAAGTTGGTGCTGAAACCCCGCAGATTGCCATCGACAGCCAGGGTGTGGCTCATGTGGCGTGGGCGCAAGCGGGCGAAATTTATTACGCTTCCTGTGGGGACGCTGGTTGTACGGAATCTGAAATGGTCACTTCTCTGTCATTTGCCTGTGCGCCTGAGGCTGAAGTGCACACCGCTCCCACGATTACGGTCAATGGGGCTGACATGCTGCTACTGGTATGGGAAACGGATACAGGGGCGCTACCTATGGTGCAGTGGCTTGCTGGTGATTCACCGTTAACGGCCGTTCCCGCATGTGTGCCGGTTGGTGATGAGCTAACGGCCGTTCGCCAGCCGCGTGTATCTTCGGCAGAAGACGGCCGTTTTGGCCTCGTTTTTACCGCTGGCATTAATGCGGAAAGTCTTGTCCACGGCGCGGTGCTGACAAGTGGCTGGAGCGAAATGGTGGAATTGGGAAACGGCCGTTATCCCGAAATCTCATTCGACAACAACAACGAAGCCCATGCCATTTGGTGTCACGTCGATGGTCTCGCCTATTGGCATTATGGTGAAGCCTCCCAATCCTTAGGTTTGCCTTGCCTCAATCGCCCCCAAATGGGCATAGACAGCAACGGCCATCTCCATGCCGTCTGGTATTCAGATAAAGTTGAGAGCGTGTTGGGCAAAGTCAGTTCAGAATTCGTGCTGTACGAAATTTCCCAATACGATGGCGGTTGGACACATCCCACCATTATCGACCGCGTCGGCAACGAATTCCAACCTGCAATGGTCGTCGATAATGAGGGTACATTGCACATGGTGCGCACCGTCGGCAGTTTAGGTGAAGAAACCCTGCAATATCAGGCGCAAGTGCAATATTCTTGTGAAAATTACGAACTCTCCCGCCTGGCACAAGTGCTCTATGACGTGACACGGATGGAACAATACCGCGATCCAGACAGCCTTGTGCCGTATTGCCAAAACCGGTACGACAATTTAGTTTATACACCCAACGCCGATCCAGAATCGTATATCACACCTATTGAACCACTGGAAAATGGCGCTTACGATCAAATGGCACAGTTAGCCAGCACCGCCCGCTACGAAATTCTCCTCGCTACCATGTGGTACGATGATGATTACGCCGGTAAAAGCCCTGGCTATGTCATCGCTGAAACCGTTGCCGAATTATACAATCAAGTCAAAGCCAATCCTGAAAATTACCCGCGTGGCTTAACCGTGCGCATTTTGCTAGGCAATCCCCCTGAAATGGCGACCGGAGACTTTTCCGGTCAACTCTGGAGTGTGCTGGAAGATATTCGAGATGCTGGCGTGCCAGAAATGGTCAATGAGGAGATTGGCTGGAATCTGCAAGTAGCAGATTACAAAGGCGCAGTGCCGCACAGCCATACCAAATTGTTGGTGGTGGATGGCAAAACAGCCATCGCTGCGGGCTACAATATGACCTATGAACATTACAGCTTACTCCATCCATCTCGCAGGGGTGGCGGTCGTAATGATCTGGGTATCCAGGTAACAGGGCCAGTGGTCCAAGATTCTGTCGTTGCCTTTGATGAACTGTGGGTTGACTCTGATGAACGTACCTGCACCGATTTTAATCCCGCTTACGGTGTCTGGCAGGCCACCTGTTATGATTTCAAGGCAACTGGCGAACACGTGCCGGAAGTCATGAAATATTACATTCCAGAAAACGATGCGGCCACCGCTTTTTCCATGTTCCGCAACAATGTGCGCGATGAAGCAGATTGGCAAATCACCAATGCCTTGTCAGCGGCTGAGTCATCTATTGATACCATGCAGGTCAACTTTACTATGGAGTTGGTTTGTGACCTGAACATTCTCTATGATGTCTGCAACTTCAACGAAGCGCTGCCTTATATGGAAGGGCTTCTGGAAGGGGCTGAAAATGGAGCCAATGTGCGAATTCTCATCAAAGGTTCTCCCGTTGATGGCATTGAAAGTGGTGTGGCCGTTGCCATATTAGAAAATGAAATAAATAAACGCGGCTTGGAAGATAAGGTCGAGATCCGCTTTTTTGATGGCCCTATGCACTACAAATCCATCAATATTGATGATGAGTTGGTGATCGTGGGCAGCCAAAACTTCCATTACAGCGCCATAAAACCGCTGAGTGGTCTTGCGGAATATAACCTGGGTGTTGTTGATGAAGATGCTGTGGAACAATACAAGAGCCTCTTTGAATACCATTGGGAACGAGGATCATCCAAGGATAGAAACGTTGAATAGGCAGCTAACCAGACGCCAGTTTTTAGTGGGTGGCGGTTTAGCATTGGCTGGCGCAGTCACTGCCACTACTGCTTATCTGTTGCTCAATGATGAGTCGCAGGAGCTGGTGGTGGAACACGTTACGCTGCCGATTAAAGGGCTTGCGTCGTCGTTGGAAGGCTTCAAAATCGCGCAGCTCAGTGATTTTCATCTCTATCCCTATACCAGGCCGCCGCTGATTGAAAAATCTGTAGCCATTGCCAATGCCTTGAAGCCTGATTTAACGGTACTGACGGGCGATTATGTATGGCATGATCTGGAAGCGATTTATGAGTTAGCGCCGATTTTGGCCGGTTTGAATGCCAAACATGGCCTCTACGCTGTTATGGGTAATCATGATCTGTGGACAAATGTGACTGTGATCAAGGATGCGTTTGCTGAATCGGGTGTGCCGTATCTCATCAATCAAGGTGTCACGATTACAGAAGGTAAGGGGAGCTTGCATCTGGCAGGGCTGGATGATGGTTGGAGCGGGGAGCCTGATTTGCAAGCGGCGCTGGTTGGTGCGCCAGCGGATGCGCCGGTGGTGTTGTTGATGCATGAGCCTGATTTGGCGGATGACTATTCGTTACATCCGCGTATGTCGTTGCAGCTTTCAGGGCATTCCCATGGGGGCCAGGTTCGTTTTCCCCGTTTGGGCGGGGCGCCGATTTTGCCTTATCTGGGGCGGAAGTATGATTATCAATTGTATAAAGTGAATGATATGTGGCTCTATACCAACCCTGGCATTGGGGTGACGAATGAGCCG
>JACSSI010000951.1 GCA_014879345.1 Anaerolineae bacterium
GGCATAAATTCGCGCCGCCTCGACTATTTTTTCCGCCGACACGCCCGACATGAGCGCCGCATATTCTGGTGTGTACGGCTCCAGAACGGCGCTAAACTCAGCATACCCCTCGGTGCGCTCGGCGATAAAGCTCTCGTCGGCCCAGCCTTCATGGATAATGGTGCGCATAATCGCCAGGAAGACGTAGATGTCGGTGCCGGGTTTGATTTGCAAGAACAGGGTGGCATGTTTGACGAGTGGAATCTTGCGCGGGTCAACGATGATGAGATTAGCGCCATTTTTAGCCGCTCGCACCATTTCGTAGCTGATAACGGGGTGGGATTCGGCCGTGTTAGAACCTGTCACAAAAATACAGTCTGCGTCCCGAATTTCGCTGATAGAGTTGGTCATTGCGCCACTGCCGAAGGCCTTCACGAGGCCTGTCACTGTGGAGCTGTGTCAGAGTCGGGCGCAGTGGTCTAGGTTGTTGGTGCCAATGCCCGCCCTCATGAATTTTTGGTAGATGTAGTTGTCTTCGTTGGTGCAGCGGGCTGAAGCCAGCCCCATCACGGAGTCTGGGCCGTGTTTTTTGACGGTTTGGGCGAGTTTGGCGGCGGTGAGGGTAACGGCCGTTTCCCAATCCACCGGCACAAAACTATCCTCAATCACCACCTTGCGTGCTTTCAACGGCGACCTGTCAGACAGTTCCCACGGCTCGTCGGTTAAGCCCATCTCATACGCCACATCTTTGCGGATTAACGGGGTGGTCAACCGTTCTGGGTGACTCACAAAATCCCAGCCAAAACGCCCTTTGGAGCAGAGCATTTCCCCGTTGACCGATTGGGCTTTAGACGCTTGGGCATAAATAATCTTGTCATTTTTCTTGGCGTACTCGATTTCGCACCCCACACCGCAGTAACCGCAGATGCTCTTGGTGCGTTCCATCTCCCATTCGCGCCCTTTGCCCAGCCGCGACATGGGCAGCAGCGCCGCCGTCGGGCAGACTTGCACACAGTTGCCGCAGAAAATGCAGTCGGAATTGATCATCGGCCCGTCAAACGGGGTGGCGACATGGCTGGTGAAACCGCGCCCGACCAAATCAATCGCTTCCGCGCCCACCACTTCGTTGCAGACGCGGGTGCAGCGCCCACATAAAATGCAGTATTGATGATCGCGAAGAAAGAACGGGTTGTCGTCTTGGTACAACGTCCGCGAAATTTCTTTGTCGTGGCTCGTTTCGGTGATGCCGTACTGGTAGGCATAATCTTGCAACTGGCAGGAGCCAGCCTTGTCACAGGTCACGCAGTCGAGCGGATGGTCAGAGACAAACAGGTCGATGATGTCGTGGCGCATTTCGGATAGTGCTTCGCTTTCAGTGCGTATGTCCATGCCCTCGGCACAAAGCAAGCCGCAGCTCGCCACAGGGTTGGCAATGCCTTCAATCTCGACCATACACAGCCGACAGCCCCCCGAAACGCTCAATTCTGGGTGGTAGCAGAGGCGCGGCACATCAATGCCATGCGCCAGTGCCGCCTCCAGGACAGTTGTGCCAGGGGTGGTGGAAAGGGAACGGCCGTTAATTGTTAATTTGATCATGATTTTTCGTCTCTCGTATCACGCGCAACATAGCCCGATTTTCATCACTGAGTACCTCGGCCAGAGAGCGCATAGAAGGAAACCAAATTTTCGGCTCATCGGGTTCTGGTTTATAGGTTCCAGCCGCAATTGCCAGCATTCTTTTTCTAATTTGCTCTTGAGGCATAACGCCTATTCTGATTGTATCGACTTGTTCCATATCAATTTCTCGTTTTGTCCATAATTCCATCTACGCTGGTAAACAATCCAGGTCTTTAGGATTTACTTGGGTTCTTGTCATTCTGAACGTAGTGAAGAATCCCGTACCTCTGGGATGCTTCGTTTCACTCAGCATGACGCGACTAAAAACCCTATAGGCTTAGAAAAAATCTGCGCCATCTGCGTAATCTGCGGATTATTAAAGTTGATCTATGCTGCCTCAACCTGAATCAACGCCTCATATTCATGTCGGAAATAATTCAACGTACTCAACACCGGGTTCGGTGCGGACTGCCCCAGACCACACAGGCTGGTTTTCTTCACCAGGAGACACAACTTTTCCAACTTGGCTAAATCATCGGGAACGGCCGTTCCCCCAATAATCTTATCCAGCAAACTACGAATCTTCACAGTCCCCAC
>JACSSI010000952.1 GCA_014879345.1 Anaerolineae bacterium
ACTTTATAGTGCGGCACATACGTCCTGTCTTCCACACCAACGAGAGAAAGAAAGGCTATCTGTTCAACGCCATTTTCGGCCGCATAGTCAATCACTGGTTTGATGTAGGTTTCGATGTCTGAAATGGCTGGCGGACGCATTAAAAACATCTTCTTTACACCGGCAAAGGCAGCGGCAAATGTCTCTGGTTTCCCAAATTCAAAGAAGACAATCTCGTCTGCTTCTGCCGGTACATGTGCTGCATCTCGTTCGTTCAATGCTGTGGCGCGTGCTGTAAAACCGTTGTTGTGTAGAGCTTTCACTACTTCCCGCCCCACATTGCCCGTTGCGCCAATAACGAGAATGGGGTCTGCTAAAGTGTCACGTTCATCATTTTCCATTAAAATTTCTTTCGAATTCATAATTAGACCAGTCTGTATATACCTTGTAAAAAAATTTAGCTTAACTGTATATTTACCTGCCACATAACAAAAGGGTTTCGATCTCTTCTGCCAAATCTAGCAGCGGCTGGGGGCAGCGTTGACTGCGGCAGAGAATGATGCCCCCCTCTAAGCCAGCAATGATCATGGTTGCCAACCGGTGGGACCGCGCTTCACTAAATCCGCCTTGCTTCAGTTTCTCACTAAAGGCATCCTGCCAGCTTTGGTAAGCTTGATGGCAAGCGTCGCGCAGCAGATCATTGGTGGATGCAGCCTCGAGAGCAATGGCGGTTATCGGGCCGCCAGCGCGGTAACCGGAAATGTCGATTTGGGTGGCTAGGGTGGAGATGAAGGTGGTAACGGCCGTTACTGCATCATCATGCTCCCGCATCACCGCCCGTATACGCCCCTCAATCAGCCTGCTGGAGGAAGCAATCGCTTCCAGGCCGAGTTCCACTTTTCCGTCTGGAAAATAGTGGTACAAAGAGCCTTTGGGGGCGCCGCTTTCCGCCAATATCTGGTTGAGACCCGTCGCGTGATACCCTTGCATTTCCATCAACTGACAGGTCGTTTCAATGATTTGTTCCCGCTTTGTAGTCATAATTTATTCTCAATCGCCTGAATTATAACGACCGGTCTATATTGTGTCAAGCAAGTGGATGTGTAGGGAGATAGGAAGGTTTGGACAACGGCCGTTTCCACATCATGCAAGCGAATCATCAGCAGCATCAGGCGGGGGCGGCTCGCTCTGCCATTTGTCATAGGCATACTGTGCCAGCACTTTCAGGCTCGCCAGCACCGGCACCACGACAATCGCGCCCAAAATACCCGTCAGCGCCAGCGCGGAAATAAGCGCCACCATGACTACGCCCGGATGCAGTTTCAGGGCATGGCCCATGTACTGCGGTCGCAGCCAAAGATTGTCAATCTGCTGAATGCCGGCGTAGACCAGAATAATCAAAACAATCAGGCCAATGGGCGACAGCGGCAGCCAGCCCAGCCGGAACAGCCACAAAATGAGGATGGTGCTGATGACAAACAGGATGGCGATAATGGCAAAGATGATCAACTGCACCCGCAGCGCGACACGCCAGATGGTATCCAGTTGTGCTAGCAGAAAACGGCCGTCTTCCTGGTACGCTGGCGGCAAATTATCAATGAGCCTGGGCGGGATTTTCGGGCCGTCGCGCAGCAGGTAAAACAGACCTACCAACACCACCAAACTCCAGAGCAGGTTGTCGCCGACACTGCCCAGCCAACCGGAGCCAACGGGCAGCGCCGTCAGCGCATTGCTGCCGGTGCGCTGTAGATAGCTGACGAGCATTTCTGGTTGAATGGTAAAACCTAAGATGATAAACGGCCGTCGCATCCATAAACCCAACTCATGCAAGGCTGTTTGCAGTTCCTGCGCCCATCCCGGCGCCTGCCCCCAAATAAGCGCCCCGACAGCCGACGCCAGACTTAATATAATGAAAACGATAAAGACATAGACCAGCGCTGTCGCCAGCCCGCGCCGCCCATGCCACCGCGCCACCAGCCGTGCCACCAGCGGGTTGAGCAGATATGCCAGAATAGCAGCCACCAGCAGCGCTTCCCATACCGGTGCCGTAAAAATCAGCAGCGCGATGCTGCCAATGGTGAACAAAACAAAGAAGAATCCCTGGATGGGTGTCATGGATTTGTTCATATTGGTTAGACGACCAGACCTGACACCTTATTTTTGCACGAAAATGTGCAAACAGAGGGGGTTAGTACTCACTATGCGACGCATTT
>JACSSI010000058.1 GCA_014879345.1 Anaerolineae bacterium
GATGGGACTTCGGTGGGAACGCTTGTTGCTGTTTCAGCAGGCGGTTCCGTTTTGGTGACCTCTGGGATGACGATGGTCGGCGTCATCACGGGGGGAATGGTGGCGAGGGCGGGAGCTTTGGTGGGAACGGCCACTTCGGCGTTGCTCAGTGCAGGCGTTGGCGCCGCCTCTTTCCCACATGCTGATAAAAACAAGAACAACAAGGTAAATAAAGCAACAAGAAACCATCGTTTTCGAGACATTTCGTTCCTCCATCATAGGAAACAGATTTTAAATTGTAAAACAGGATGGGAAGGTGGCTCCTGACTACATGGCCTGTTTTCATTTGTTTCCAATTATAGATCAGAGGAGGAATGTTTTATAGAGGTGAAGAGGAAACGGATGGTGTACGAAATGGCTATGATTAAACAAAACGGTGCGACACACAGATATCAGCGTGTCGCACCAAGTGTCGCACCGAATAGTAGATTGGATTAGGCTGGTACGGATTGCAGGAGTTGGGAAACGGCCGTTTCCAGCGCCAGCCCACTCTCTTGCGAAAACTTACCCGAAATTCGCCACAAAACCCGACCTTCTTTATCAAAAAGATACGCCCAAATCGTGCTTTCATCGGGAATTTCTAATGCTTCCCGAAAATCGGATTTTTCCAAATAAAGCGTAATGGTACGGGCGCGGGTGGCTGGATTAGGAATGCCAGCCCGCATTCCTTCATTGAGAAACGTGCGCCCCATCCAACCCATCTGGTAAACGACCGGGAATTCGTAATAATGAAAACCAGGGATGGTTTTTTCCATCTGTTCTGCCAGCGGCACCCATTCGTTGATCAAATCTTGATGCCACTGCTGAAAAGCAATGAAAACCAGATTCACATCGCCCACAAAATCTTTAGGGAAAACCAGCTTTTGCCGATTTAGATTGGAACCGTTCACCACAGGTAATTGCATCATCTGAAAATCCTCACTTACTGACCTGCACATAACTTGCTAAACAAATTGCTGTCCTAACGTAAACGCTTTGTGTTTAGATGATTACTTTCGGGTCAGTAAACAGCAGGTCTTACGCCGTTTGTACTTGTGGTTCCGGTGACGCGGGTTCGATTTTCTGAGTGCGCCAGTAACCAATTAGAGCCAGGATGACGATGAGTCCGGCGGCGACGAGGGCTGTATTGGCAATTACCGGCACGGTTGGGTAGGCGGCGCGGATGCCGAACAGCGCCCAAACCAGAACACCAGCATAGGCAAGATTACGGCGATTGAACAACAGCAGTCCGGCTACTACCACTGCCACCATCATCATGATGGCTGACCAAATCTGACCGTCGATGCCAAAGCCATTCCAACCAAGATAGCCAAGAACACTAGCGATATTGGCGATGGTAGCTACAGTGATCCAGCCCAGATAAAGGCTGAATGTGGTCTGATAGAGCAATTTATCAGCGATTGTTAGCGAGGCGCTACGATGGCCGATGTTGAGGCGCAAATAGATGGTGATAAGCGTTACCAACAGGCCGACCATGAACAAAACGGAGACGGCATAGAAACCATAATGCCAAGCCAACAGCCAGAAGACATTTAACACAGTGGTGCCAGCAAACAGCCACCCTATTTGACCGAGAAACGGCCGTTCCCGTTGACTAGGCAATGCTTGATAAATGGTGAAACCCAACAAGAACAGGTAAATCACACTCCAGATAGAAAAAGTGTAGGCTGCTGGCGTGAAAAACGAGGGCAATGAATCTGAGATTTCACCGGGTGTGCGGCCATTGAGCGGCAAGGCGTTGGACAAGACGTTCATGACCACAACCACGACAAAGGATACGATGTTGACTATTTGCAATGTTTTTGAGTTTTTAGTTTTTGTATTCATGCCAATATCTTAACAAAACTCGCGCGAATTGTCAAGTATTTGCACAGTTTTTGTTTGTCGGCTTTTTGTAGAACGGCCGTTGGGTTCTTCCCTTTGTATCCGCTAAAATAAGTCTCATGAAAATTGCAATTCTCTCTGACAATCATGGCAACGTCCCCGCCTTAGAAACAGTCATCGACCATATCGAAAGATGGCAGCCCGATCACGTCATCTTCAATGGCGATGTGGTCAATCGTGGCCCCTATTCACAAAAATCGTGGCAAATTGTGCAAGCCAAACGCCAAAACGACGGCTGGCTCATGACTCGCGGGAATCATGAAGATTACGTGCTAAAACATGAAAAAAGCGAACTGGATTCTGAACACATTGGCATTAGCGCTGAAATCAATCAAAATTCACGCTGGACACATCAACAGCTAAACGGCCGTTGTGCAGAAATAGCCACTTTACCCCTTAGTCACACCCTAACTGCGCCGGATGGCAGCCAACTTTTCGCCACCCACGCCTCCGTGCGCGGCAATACCGATGGCATCTATCCTGACTATGATGACGACACCATCCGTCAGCAAATCACGCCCCTGCCTGCCGTTTTTGTCACCAGCCACATCCATCTCGCCTACATCAAGCAAATTGACGAGACCATTCTGGTGAACACCGGTTCCGCTGGACAGCATTGTTATGGCGATATCCGGGCTAGTTACGCACAAGTTGTATGGGAAAACGGCCGTTGGCACGCCCAAATCATTCGCCTCAACTACGATATGGCCGCCACTGAACGGGATTTTTATCAATCCGGTTTCCTAGACGAGACAGGTCCCATCGCCCATCTCATGTTCCATGAATGGAAAACGGGGCAGGTCATCCTCCCCGATTGGCGCGAAAACTACCTGCAAGCCGTTTTAGATGGCGACATCGGCCTGGAAACCAGCGTCATCAAGACCCTATCTAAATTCGGCATTGACAAACAACCCTATGAATAATTTCTGGCAAACCCTCTCCCCACCCTGGCAAGTCTGTATCGACGAGGCATGGCAAGCCTACCGCGCTGGCTCTCTGCCCATCGGCGCGGCCATCACCAATACAAACGGCAGCATCGTCGCTCGCGGCCGTAACCGCATCTTTGAGAAAGAAGTCAACGGGGAATTTATCTACAATTCCCGCACCGCCCACGCTGAAATGAACGCCCTTTTTACTTTGGACGAATCCCAGAATCCCTCTGGAACTTGCACCCTCTATACCACCACAGAACCTTGCCCCATGTGCCTGGGTGCCATCCGTATCAGCCGTATGAGTGAATGCCATTTCGCCTCTCGAGACCCCATCGCTGGCAGTGCTGCCCTCATGAAGGCAACTCCGTTTATGCAAGAAGCAAACATAAAAATGGTGTCGCCCCACGACCCTGTCCTGGAAAACATCCTGGCAGCCATGCTCATAGAAAAGCTGCTGTACGCCCATGCTCAAAAACCGCTCAAATCCATCCCAATTCGAGAAGAATTTTTTCCCGAAGCAGGCTTGTTAGCTCGTGATTTGTTTGAATCAGGTGAACTGGCCCAGTGGGCAAAAACTGGCATTTCCATTGCCCACGTCGTCAATGTGTTAGCAAAACGTCTTTAAATTTTGCTCGTTTTTCGGATGGCACGTGTTATCCGGTGTAGGGCGCGGAGCGTCTGTTGTGGCATTCCACGCAGAGCGTGGAACGAGAGGGCAGGAGAGGGCTAATTTCATCCTTCATCCCTCAACCTTCATCCTTTTGCCTATCCGCCCACAAATTTGGTCTTGTAGCCTAACTTTTGCAGTTCTTCGGCAATTTTCTCGCGGTGATCCCCTTGAATTTCGATGTTGCCTTCTTTGATCGCGCCGCCTGTGCCACATTTTTGCTTGAGCGTTTTGCCTAATGCTTTTAAGTCATCCGGCGTCAGTTGCAACTCCATGATGACAGTCACTTGCTTGCCACCACGCCCTTTTTTCTCGCGGCGGATACAGGCGGTTTGTTCCGCTGGCGGCACACTTTTGGGCTTGGGACAGCGACAAGGGTAACTGCCGCAGCGTGGACAGCGTTTTTCAAAAGCTGAATCGGTGGAGTACACAACATTTCGTTTTTTGTTTGACATAATATCCTTTTTATACAGCTAATACCTCAACTTTTCAATTTTGAGGGGTGCTGCACTCAGCCGTTTCATCCTGTTGAGGTACCAGAGCCGTTAATCAGTAGAAGCCGAAGCCGCAGACTGCTTTGCGCGGCCAAAGACAATCTGCCCAGGTGGCAGCGCAAACGGACGAGCAATCAAAAGCCCAACCAGCGCGGCTACCATCATCACACCCACCAACTTCAACGGAAAAAAGAGCAGCAGCAAAATCACCACGGCAAGCGGTTGGCGAATGACGGCCACTGTTGAGCCAGCCATCCCCCCAATCACCGCCACAATCGGCGACACGCCCGGGATCAACATGCTAATGGCCAACCCCAGCGCGGCTCCGCCAAGCATGATGGGTAAGAACTGACCACCCTTCCAACCAGTCGTGAGCAAAAAGCTGGTGACAAAGAACTTGGCAATCCCTGTGAGCAGTACAAACCAAAACACCACGCTGGCGCTGCTATCGTGCAGCGGCTGTAATTCATGCTGCCCAGAAAAGAGAATCAGCGGAAAAATAGAAGCCAATACGCCCAACATCATGCCACCGGATAAACTACGCAGCACCGGGCGCCCTTTCAACCCCTGGAGGAGCGGCGGCAAAATAGCCTGCAATTTATTGAAGAACACCCCGCCGACAGCGCCGGCAATGCCTACCGGCACGGCCCACAGTAAATCGAGATAATGGAACTGGTAAACGGCCGTTTCCAGCAATCCCCCGCTAAACAAATCACCAGCCACCACCTTAAACGTCGCCATGCCGCTAACCAGCGCCACCAAAAACAATGCCCACTTCCAGGCTCGCGGCCACGGCTCATCTGCCGCCACGACACCGGCAGGCACACCAATTTTCCGCATCTGGTCGCCCGACCAGGTGCTCAACCCACCCGCCAAATCGAGCAATGCCGCTTCTGGCCCCAAACTCGCCCCAAATAGCAGCGATGTGCCAGCCGTCAATGCCCCTTGCCAGATATGGGTGTAATCAAATCGGTTTGTCTTTTGAAAGCTGGCGATGGAATCTTGCAGTAATTTGGGATGATCTCCTAAATATTTATGACAAAGGCCAACCAAAATACCGCCAATAATCCCCAAAAACAGCGTAAAGTAAGGTATTTCCCCAGTCGGACTAACAAGGGCTGGCAAATCATGCCACAGGAACTCGATGCTCCTGTATAAAAACTTCAGAAAATAAGCCGTTACGCCAGCGACGAATACACCTGACACAACGGCCGTTACCATCAAACATAACGTCAACAACAATTTCTTCATGCTTCAATCGTCCAATTTTCAATTATAGCTACCCTGCAAAAGCTGAGTCCCAGGCATCTTATCGAGGAAACAATATTTTGACCAATAACAAAGCATAAGAAATCAGATAATATCACAACCAGCGCGCATCAAAGATAGCAGAAAATTGGCTGCCAAACGCTTATCTGGCGCTGGTTGATTGGTAAATAAATAGACGTGTAAAAGCTGGAGAAAAACGGCCGTTCTCGTGCCAAATTTTCAGGTTTTCCAGCAACCAGTCACCACTTGCCTAAGCTCTTATTAATTTTACACAATCGAAGTCGCCATATATTGTTCGTTTTATCCAAAAATCAAAGGTTGACGCATCCTTTTTAAGCTGGTAACATGCGCTCTATGAATTCGTTTTTTAGCTTTTACTACTTTTTTAGCAAGCAATCCACGCCGCCAATGGCTGAGGATGATACTTTGCGCTGAGTAAAAGCCAGACAAAGCAAGAACCAAACTCAACAAGACGCGGCCCCAAAGGTCGCGTCTTTTTTTTGTCCACATTCAATCAAACCTGACGAGTTTACATCTGTAATTTACTGCTCAAGTACATTTGAATGGCAAATTATTTCGATGAACCAGACCGTTCCTAAACTTGTCAGGTTTTAGCATGCAGGAGAAATTATGACAAATAACGGCCGTTCCCCATCCCCATTATCCCCCATCCTGTGTCGTGGTGTTCGCGGCGCTACCACCGTTGCCAGCAACGAAGCAGAAGCCATCTTCGCCGCTACCCGTGAGCTGCTCTACACCATGGTGCGCCACAACGACATCCAACCCGAAGATGTCGCCAGCGCCTATTTCACCACCACACCCGACATCAACGCCGCTTACCCGGCAACGGCCGCCCGTCAGCTTGGCTGGCTGGATGTGCCGCTGCTATGCGGCCATGAAATGTCTGTCCCTAACAGCTTACCCCGCTGCATCCGCATCCTGCTGCATTGGAATACCAGCAAAAACCAGCAAGAAATCATTCACGTTTACCTGCACGATGCCCACAGCCTGCGCCCTGACCAGGAAACCATCCCACCCATTCCCGCCGAAGAAATCGAAATGGTCATGGCACTGCATAAACAACCCTAAAAGGTAGACGGCAGAAAATCGTCAATCAAAAATCTAAAATCGTTAATCAAAAAAGGAAGAGAGAACCATGATTGTAGTTATGAAACCAGAAGCAACAGAAGAACATGTCCAGGCTATCATTGACCGGGTTGAACATGTTGGCTGCAAAACCCACGTCATCGTGGGCGCAGACCAGACCGTCATCGGTGTAATCGGCGATGGCCGAAGTATTGATATTCGCCAGATTGGGCGCATGACTGGTGTGGAAAACGTCGTGCCGATTTCCAAGCCCTACAAAGGCGCCAGCCGTCAGTTCAAACCGAGTGATACCATCATACAGGTGGGCAACATCACCATCGGCGGCAGCGATCTTGTGGTTATGGCTGGCCCTTGTTCTGTTGAAGGACGCACCGAATTATTGGAAATTGCCCACGCCTGCCAAGAAGCCGGTGCCCACATCCTGCGTGGCGGCGCGTACAAACCGCGCAGTTCACCCTATTCTTTCCAGGGACTAGGCGAAGAAGGGCTGAAATATTTGGCTGAAGCCCGGGAGGCGACGGGTATGCCCATCATCACGGAGGTGATGGAACCGGCGCTCGTGCCATTGGTTAGCGAATATGCCGATATTCTGCAGATTGGCACGCGCAATATGCAAAACTACGCCTTACTTAACGCTGTCGGTAAATCCAACCGACCTGTTCTGCTCAAACGCAGCTTCAGCGGCACGACGGAAGAATGGCTTATGAGCGCTGAATATATTCTGAGCCACGGCAACAATGATGTGATGCTGTGTGAACGGGGCATCCGCGCCAATGAAACGGAAACGCGCAACACCTTCGATGTCAGCGCCATTCCCGTCGTCAAGCACCTTTCCCATCTGCCCATCATTGCCGATACCAGCCACGCCGCTGGCAAATGGGAATACGTCGGCGCTTTAACTCGTGCGGCTGTTGCCGCTGGGGCTGATGGCGCCATTCTGGAAGTGCATCAACAGCCAGATCAAGCGTGGTCAGATGGCCGTCAATCGCTCAAACCAGAACGCTTTGCCCAACTGGTAACTGAGATGCGGGCGATTGCTCTGGCTGTGGGGCGTGATGTGCCGTTGGTGAAAACGGCCGTTCCCGCCAACGGGCAAACCCAACCTCAAGAACTCCTTGCCACCATCACTGCCAATTAACCAACCTACATCAGATTGGTCCAATCTGTGTAAGGTTGGACCAATCTAATCTGCGTCACAAGCCACTATCCATCAATCATGTTACAATGACAAAATCCCCCCCATGAGGGCATGAATATTTGGGGATGCATTGAATGTAACATGCGAAAACAAGAAATCTATGATATTGCCATCCGCTGCCCCCTTCTCCACAATGTAGAACCAGAAGGCTGCCAGGATTTTATCGATAACGGCCGTCCTCACCACGTCCTTCAAAACAGCTATTTCTTCCATCAAGGAGAACCAGCCACCCGCTTTTACATCCTCCTTAGCGGGCAGGCACGCCTCACCCAAGTCAATGTCGATGGCAACCAGGTCATCCTCTACCACTTCGGCTTGGGTGACGGACTCGGCATCATCGTCGCCCTCAGCAACATGAACTATCCCGCCTCCGCCCAAGCCATAGAAAACTGCCAGGCACTCAGTTGGGACAATGAAACAACCCAGCGCCTCATGCTGCAATACCCCAAAATCGCATTCAACGGCATGAAACTCATCGCCAATCGCTTCTCCTGGCTCCAAGACCGCTACCAGGAAATGGCAACCCAACGTGTTGAACAACGCATCGCCCAAACCCTCTTGCGCCTGACACGCCAGTTTGGCAAACGAGTAGACGAAGGCATCCTCATCGACATGCCCCTCTCCCGCCAGGATTTGGCAGAAATGACAGGCACCAACATCTACAACGTCAGCCGCATCCTCAGCAAATGGGAACAAAACGAACTCATCCTTTCCCAACACAAACGTATCACCTTGTGCAACAGCCACGCCCTCGTCCTTATCGCCGAAGGCAGATAAACCACCACCACAGATAGATAGACGAAGGCTGAGCCTGTCGAAGGCTGAGCCTGTCGAAGCCTGATACTTGCCAGCCTTCAACAATCCCCGCCCACAAACTCAACCACACACCAATCCTCAAAAATTTTGCAAATTTGCAAAGCCGCCCCGCTTCATCCCCGATACACTGATATTTATTGTACCTAATCCACCTAAAATGGGTTTCTTCCCATTTATGCTCACAAATCAAGGAGATGAAGATGAAATTACAAAAAAACAATATGTCAAAGACCGTAATCAGTGGCATCGTTATTCTATTGCTCATTCTAGCAATCGGCCTCATGGTCAGTTGCAATGACAATGGCAGCAGCCCCGAGGCCACAGAATCAGATAGCTCATCGGCCAGCACCACTGGCGTATCCAATGATGCTATGGCTATCGCCGAAGCACGTGGCTTAACCCCAGACGACATTACCGCCGCGCTCAAAACCTATACACCCTCTGGGGTACATGATGAATACATCATGTTTGCCTCTGGTGGTCATGGCGGGCAAGTCTACGTCATCGGATTGCCCTCTATGCGCATCATCAAACAAATCGCCGTCTTCACACCCGAACCATGGCAGGGGTACGGCTATGGCGCAGAAGGCACCATGGAAGTGTTGGCTGGCGGTAACGTCGGTGACAGCAACATCACCTGGGGTGATACCCATCATCCAGCCCTCAGTGAGACCGCTGGCGACTATGACGGCCAATTCCTCTTCATCAACGACAAGGCAAACGGCCGTGTCGCCGTCATCGACCTGAAAGACTTTGAAACCAAACAACTCGTCAAAAATCCCATTGCCCTGGGTGACCATGGCGGCACTTTCGTTGTGCCAGACACCGAGTGGGTAATTGAAGGTGGGCAATATGGCGCACCGCTGGGGTGGGAATATGCCTCTTTAGAAGATTACAACGAAGCGTATCGCGGCATGGTCACTTTTTGGAAATTTGACCGTGAAGCAGGCCGTATTGACACAGACGCCTCCTTTGCCATTGAACTGCCCCCCTATTGGCAAGACCTGTGTGATGCAGGCAAGTTAGCCAGTGACGGCTGGGTTTTCTGTAATTCATTCAACACAGAACGTGCCACAGGCGGCGTGGAAGATGGCAATCCGCCATTTGAAGCCGGCGCCTCCCAAAATGATATGGACTTTCTCCATATCATCGACAAGAACAAAGCCATCGAGGTGGCCGCCGCTGGTAAAACCATTGATGTTAATGGCTTCCCCGTCATTCCTTTGCAGACCGCCATTGATGAAGGGCTGCTCTATTTTGCACCTGAACCCAAAAGCCCGCATGGGGTAGATGTGACACCAGATGGTAAATTCCTGACGATTTCTGGCAAATTAGACCCGCATGTCAGCATTTACAGCTTCCAGAAAATCCAGGATGCCATTGCCGCTGGCAATTTTGAACACGACGATTATGGTGTGCCGATCTTGGCCTTTGAAGATGTGGTTGAAGCGCAGGTCGAAGTAGGTTTAGGCCCGCTGCACACTCAATATGATGACAAAGGGTATGCTTACACCAGTCTCTTCCTGGAACCGGCCGTTTCCCGCTGGACTTTAGGTGGTGACTTTTCAGACTTACATGAAGAAGAAGATTGGACATTGGTCACAAAAACCCCTGTACAATATAATGTTGGTCATATTGCGGCCGCGGAAGGCGATACCGTTAGCCCTGATGGCAAATTCCTGGTCTCCATGAACAAGTGGGCGATTGACCGGTTTGCCAACGTGGGTCCCCTGCTTCCCCAGAACTTCCAACTGCTCGATATTGGCGAGGCTGGCGCGCATATGCCAGTGTTGTATGACATGCCCATTCCTGATGGCGAACCTCATTATGCCCAAATCATCAAAGCCGATAAGCTCTCTCCATGGGAGGTTTATCCAGAAGTAGGCTGGAATCCACACACCAACTCAATTGACCCCAATGCAGTGGCGCTTGGTGAAGAACGCATTGAACGCAATGGTAATGAGGTGGAAATTTGGATGACGGCCGTTCGCAGCCATTTCACCCCGGAACATGTTGAGATCAAACAGGGTGATCACGTTACCTGGCATATCACCAATGTGGAACGGGCTTATGATGCCACCCATGGCTTCTCGATTCCTTACTACAATATCAATCTCAGTATTGAACCGGGTGAAGCAACGACGTTTGAGTTTGACGCCACAGAAGATGGTGTGTTCTCGTATTACTGCACCGAATTCTGCTCTGCATTGCATCTGGAAATGACTGGCTATATGTTGATTGAGCCAAGTGAATAAGTAACACAAGAAAACAAGACCTGACAGGTTTACAACTGTACCTTGTTGTTAAAGAATCTTTGCCTTACAAGTGATCTCTAACGACCAATACATTTCTAAACCTGTCAGGTCTGAAGGTTGCATATGAGCGCTATTAAAAAGATCATCGGGCCGCGTGTTCCAGAAAACATGACGGCCGAAGACAAAAAACTGTTTAGAGTGCCAACCATTCTTTTCGGCATCGCGGCTATTTTGCTGGTTATTTCTATTTTTCTGCCGTATTGGGAAATGGAATTACAGGCACCGCAATACCCCAAAGGGCTGCACATCACGGCCTACGCCAATCGTTTAACGGGTGATGTGGCCGAGATTGATGGTTTGAACCATTATATTGGTATGAGCCCGCTGGATGAAGCAGCTCAATTTGAGAAATCGGTGAGTGTGCTGGCTATTGCGGCGTTGTCGCTGCTGATTTTGGCGGCAATTTTTGTGCATACAAAATGGGTGGTGTTATTGGTATTACCCACCATTCTTATGCCATTCTTGTTCCTGGCAGATTTGCAGTTTTGGCTGTGGAAGTTTGGCACAAATTTAGACCCAACTGCGCCGTTAAGTTCAGCGATTAAGCCGTTTGTACCGTCGGTTTTGGGCAGTGGGCTTATTGCTCAGTTTAAGACAGTAGCAATGCCTGGTACGGGTCTCTATTTAGCGATAATTGCTTCTGTCCTGTCTATTGTGGGCTTGTATTTCCATCGTAAGGCGTATAAGCCGTTGGTTGACGATAGTCAGTGAACAGTATTCAGTTTTTAGTGAGCGATAATATGAGGCGTTGGGCTGTTTTGGCTTTGGTTTTGGTGGCGGGGCTGTTGGTAAGTGGGCGTGTGCAGGCTCAGGCTGAGGGGCAGGTGATTGCTATTTCGGCTGAGGATTTGGCAACGGCCGTTTCCCAAGCTTCCCCCGGAGACACCATCGAAGTGACAGGCGGGGTCTACAAAGGCTCCCTGCTCATCGACAAACCGCTGACACTCATCGGCAAAGATTGGCCGGTTATCGACGGTGAAAATGAAGGCAGCGTTGTCACCATCACGGCCCCAGGCAGCACCTTGCGCGGCTTTGTCATCAAAAACAGCGGGCAATCGCTGGCAAATGAGAATTCCGGCATCGCCGTCGAAGCGGAAAACACCCTCATCGAGAACAACCGCTTCGAGGATACCCTGTTTGGCATCTATACCCGCCAGGCTCACAATACCATCATTCGCAACAATGTGATTTCCAGCAAAGATTTAGAACCACAACGGCGCGGCGACCCCATCCGTGTGTGGTACAGCAATGGTGTGACCCTGGAAAATAACAAAATCGACAAAGGGCGCGACGTGGTGTTGTGGTATTCAGAAGATTTAACTGTGCAAAATAATGATGTTAGCAACGGCCGTTATGGTCTGCATTTTATGTATTGTGACGACGCCACCATCGAATACAACCGCCTCTACAACAACTCTGTGGGCCTGTTCATGATGTACAGCCGCCGCGTCCACATCCAAAACAATACCATCGCCAACAATCGCGGCCCTAGCGGCTACGGTATCGGTCTCAAAGATATGGACGATGCCATCATCACCAACAACCTCATCCTCGACAATCGCATCGGCGTGCATCTCGACACCTCGCCGCGCGAAGTAGACAGCATCGGCCGTTTTGAAGGCAACGTCCTCGCCTACAACGACATCGGTGTGCAGATGATGCCCTCCGTGCGCCACAATGAGTTTATCAGCAACAGTTTTGTGGAAAATGAAGAGCAGATGGCAATCGCTGGCGGCGGCAAGCAGGGCGACAACTGGTGGACGGTCAACGACTCTGGCAACTACTGGAGCGATTACGCCGGTTATGACGACGATGGCGACGGCTTGGGCGAAATGGCCTACCGCTCCGACCGTCTCTTTGAAAACATGATGGAGAAGGAACCGCAACTGCGCCTGTTTTTGTACAGTCCGGCAACCAACGCCATCGAATTTGCAGCCAAAGCG
>JACSSI010000953.1 GCA_014879345.1 Anaerolineae bacterium
TCGTGCGGCGCACCAGCCGTCTCATTGTTTCTAATGAAATTTCAGCGTTGGATGTTCTGCCTTTTCCCCACCTGGATAACGGCACGCTTAAAGCGTCTGATGTGGTATCACGCAAAAAGCAGCTCTTGCCCGTCATACTGGGTGCGTTAGAAGGGTAGTAATACGCTTAAAAAAACCTGACAGGTTTATTTGCATTTGCATAATCAAAGATTCCACAAATGTTTTGAAACCTGTCAGGGTGGCAAGCCTTATGAGAGCCGACCGCCTGATTTCTTTGTTAATGCTTTTGCAAACAAAAGGCCAGATGACTGCTCAAGAACTGGCAGAGCGACTGGAGGTTTCCCCGCGCACGATTTACCGTGACCTGGATGCGTTGAGTGCGTCTGGCGTGCCTGTTTATGCGGAACGGGGGCCACAAGGCGGCTGCTTCCTGATGGAAAGCTACCGTACCAATCTCACGGGGCTTAATGAAAATGAGGTGCGGGCGCTGTTTATGTTTACAGTGCCGGGGCTTTTGGCCGATTTGGGGGCTGACAAAGCCTCTGAAGCGGCTATGCTCAAGTTGACTGCTTCCTTGCCCGCACCCTTCCAGCAAGACGCGGAAAAAGTGCGCCAACGCATTCACCTGGACACGGCCGTTTTCTTCCAACAATCCGAACCAACCCCCTATCTCAACCTAATTCAAGATGCTATCTGGCAAGAACGGCGAGTCCGCATGGTTTACCGGCGGTCTGATGGCAACTGGGTCAAGCGGCTGGTTGACCCTTATGGTCTTGTTGCCAAGGCCAATGTCTGGTACATGGTGGCTGGCTCTTTTGGCGCTCCATTCACTTTCCGCATTTCACGCATCCAGGATGCCAGCCTCACAGACAGCAGTTTTGTGCGCCCCCCTGATTTTGATCTGCCAACATTCTGGGCAAGCTGGCTCGACCGCCTTGAAGGCAACCGCACCCGCTATGACGTTATCATTACCGTGCCGCCCACCAATACGACGCTCCTGGTGGAGGCGTTTGGTGAGGGGATGTACCATCTTATAACGGAGGAGAGCAAGCTGTTGGAAAACGGCCGTTTACAACTAACACTTTCCTTTGCTTCTGAAGAAGATGCCTGTCGGAAACTGTTGGGATTGGGAACGGCCGTTGCCGTCATCCATCCCCCCGCACTCATCCATCACCTCACCCAAACCGCCCGCGCCGTTACCGAAGCCTACACGATTGATGATTAAAGATTGACGATTAAATTCCCACGCACCTCATTTGACAACTTGTGTGTACCGTGTGTATGATTCTGATGTGGAAAGCCACGAAATAATCAAACAACTCAAAAACGATGGGTGGTTACTGGTAAATATTCGTGGTAGTCACCATCAATTCAAACATCCGCAAGAATCCGGCCGAGTAACTGTGCCACATCCCAAGCGAGATTTACCAAAAGGCACATTGAGAAGCATTTATAAACAAGCTGGTTGGGAATGGCCTCCAAGGTGAAATATGCGTTATCCTGTTATTCTTCATAAAGATATTGATTCTGATTATGGTGTAACGGTTCCTGATCTTCCGGGCTGTTTCTCAGCAGGGGCAACCATCGATGAAGCCTTAGTAGAAGCTGTCGAGGCCATTGAGTGCCATATCGAAGGATTGTTACTTGATCAAGAACCTGTCCCCGTACCCAATAGTATTGAATATCATCAAAGCAACCCTGATTTTGCCGATGGTATTTGGGCTTTAGTGTCTGTAGACTTGTCTAAACTGTCTGGCAAATCCAAACGAGTCAACATCACCGTGCCTGAAAGATTACTCACTATCATGGATCAATACGCCACAGACCACGGCGAAACCCGCTCCGGCCTCATCGCCCAAGCCACTATTGAATATATTGCTGCCCACCAAGAGTAAACGACCTTATTTTTCAGGCTCATACAGTCTTGGGTTGCCAACAGGCTCATAGCTCAATATATCAAAACCAGCGGATTCCACCCGCTGCAACATTTTCATTAAACCACTCATTAACCATTTCTCAAATCCACCCTCGTAGTCCATAAATCGCCATCCCCACGTATTCCTTCAGCATAATCGTTGTTACATAAAGGTTGTAGGCATCGGGAACCCAGTGGAAAACCTGCTCAACCGGCTCTGCTTCAAACAGAAACTGCCAGTCTGCTTCCGTAACGCGGAAATCAGTTGGGGC